>JBGSLE010000084.1:0-3664 GCA_041740875.1 Pontiella sp.
CCGGCCATGCGCTGGCGGTGCTGACCAACAAGCCCGGCGACCCCGCGCGCAAAATCCTGGAGCATTTCGGGCTGGACGGCCTTTTTTGCGCGATCGTCGGCGGCGGGGACATCGAGGTGCTCAAACCGTCGCCGGACGGGATTTTCCACTGCATGCAGGTGGCCGGCGCCGCCGCCGGGTCAACCTGGATGATCGGCGACCACCACGCCGACCTGTGCGCGGCTGAAAAGGCGGGGGTCAAAAGCGCCTACGCCGCGTACGGATTCGGCTCGCCCGGAGAGTATAAACCGGACGAATATTTTGCTTCGTTTGCCGAACTGGTCGGGTACTTTGGCTGACCTATGAAGACGTACCTGTCGGAAATTTTCAGTTCGGTGCAGGGCGAGGGGCCGTATGTCGGGGAGCGCCACCTTTTCATCCGTTTCTGCGGCTGCCACCGCGATTGCATCTTTTGCGACACCAACACCGACCGCACCGAAACCGTCTTGGTCGAGAAGCAGTCCGGCTCCGGCGTGTTGGAACAACTTCCCAATCCGCTGACGGTCGAACAGCTCGTCGGAATCGTCCGCGAGGTCGATGCCAAACGGATGAACCGGCGCATCTCGCTGACCGGCGGCGCACCGCTGCTCCAGGCGAACTATTTGCGCGAACTGCTGCCGATCCTCTGCGGCGACGACTACAGCATCTACCTCGAAACCGCCGGCGACCTGCCGCAACAGCTGAAGTCGATCATCGAGTGGCTGGATATCGTGGCCATGGATGTGAAGCTCGAAAGCGTCACGCATGAAAAGAGCACCTTCCCGGCCCACTGGCAATTCCTCAAAACCTGCCGCGATTTCGACGTCGAGGTCTTCACCAAGCTGGTGCTCTCCGCCGAAACCGACGAAGGCGAGCTGATGCAGGCGATCCAGGGAATCAAGAAGACGGGCGGGGAGCATACCTTGGTCGTGATCCAGCCCATGACCAAGGCGGCGCGGACCTCCGCCGTCCCGACCGGCACCCAGCTGCTCCGCTGGCAGGAGATGGCCGGCCGCCTGCTACCCAACGTGCGGGTCATTCCCCAAACCCACAAGATGATGGAAATGCTCTAATGGTCGCTGTTTCCAAAAAAGCCGTGGTGCTGTTGAGCGGTGGACTCGATTCCGCCACCGTTCTTGCCATGGCGGTGGCCGAGGGGTTCGAGGTCTACGCCCTGTCGTTCCGCTACGGCCAGCGCCACGCCATTGAGCTCGGCTGCGCGGCCGAACAGGCGGCGGCATCGGCCAAGGAGCACCGGACCGTGGAGATCGACCTGCGGGCGTTCGGCGGTTCCGCGCTGACGGCCGACATCGCCGTGCCCAAGCACGATTCCGTCGCAGAGCTGTCCGCCGAAATCCCCGTTACCTACGTGCCGGCCCGCAACACCGTCTTCCTCTCCTATGCCTTGGCCTGGGCGGAAGTGCTGGGGGCGAACGATATTTTCATCGGCGTCAACGCGCTCGACTACAGCGGCTATCCCGACTGCCGGCCGGAATTCATCGAAGCCTTTGAAAAAATGGCCAACCTCGCCACCGCCGCCGGGGTGCGGGGTCAAAAAATGGCCATCCATGCGCCGCTCATCCGCCTCTCCAAGGCGCAAATCATCCAGCGCGGGCTTGCGCTCGGGGTCGATTACGCTAAAACCACGAGTTGCTACGACCCGGCCCCGGATGGCCGCGCCTGCGGGCGGTGCGATTCCTGCCTGTTGCGTAAGAAGGGTTTCAGCGAAGCGGGAACCGCGGATCCGCGCCCGTATGTTTAATGTAGACGGAGCTTCCAGCTCCGTTGCCGGCGGGCGGACTCGGACCGGCAGACGCAATGGAAGCTCCAGCTACTGTGGAGAGGATTGATCGATGCCTAAGATGCGAATCTACAAGGAATTCAAGTTCGACTCGGCGCACTGGCTGCCGCACGTCGCGCCCGACCATAAATGCGCCCGCATGCATGGCCACACCTACATCGTCGAGATCCACGTCGAGGATGAACTCCATCCCACGCTCGGCTGGGTGCTCGACTACAACGACCTGCGCCGCCGGGTCGAACCGCTGATCGACCAGCTCGACCACCGCGTGCTCAATGACATCCCGGGGCTCGAAAACCCGACCGCCGAATTTCTGGCACTATGGCTCTGGAACAAACTCAAGCCCGTGCTTCCGCAGCTGGCCCAGGTCGTCGTGAAGGAAAACCCCTCCAACGTCTGCATCTATTCGGGCGAATAGAAAATCCACCACCAAGCCACGACGGACTCAAAGTACTTCGGTTTAAAGTCGATACGGCTTCGTGTCCTTGGAGTCTTTGTGGTTAATTGCTACGCTTCCGCCGAATCGATCTTGACCGACGAGGTGATGCCGCCGCGCGCGGTGAAGGCGCCGTTGACCACCAGCCGACGCGGCTGGAGCTGTTCGGAAAGGTCGGTGTAGATCCGGTTGACGATCTCCTCGTAGAAGGTGCCCGTCTGGCGGAAGGAGAAGAGGTAGAGCTTGAGCGACTTGCTCTCCACGCAAATTTTTTCGGGGATGTATTCGATCGTGATCGTGGCGAAGTCGGGCTGGCCGGTGATGGGGCAGAGCGAGGTGAATTCCGAGGTCTGGAAGGTGATCCAATAGTTGCGCTGCGGGTTGGCGTTGGCAAAGGTTTCGAGCTTGGCCTCGTCGGGCGAGGTCGGGTAGCGGGTTTCCCCTTTTTTCAGCAGGGTCAGGCCGGTCAGCTTGGTTTCGTCGGTCATGGGGCGTCCTCGTTGTAAAAGGCTCCGCATCTTATCCGGCTCGATGAAATGGGCAAGTCCGATGTTCAACGCGGCCGGGTTCTTCCTGTCCATGGGGTTTCACCGTCCTGCAAGGTTGACCGGGCCGGACGGTTTCGGTCTACTTGCCCGCACCTGAAAGGAATCCATGCGCTACCACGTTCCGAGAGACATAGGCCAGATGGCGTCGATCACGCCTGCCGTCAAATTCCTGCTGATTCTGAACGCCACCGTTTTTCTGCTCGAAGAGTGGTTCCATGTTCCGCTTAGCACTCTTTTTGCGCTTCCGGCCATCTGGTGGCAAAGCCTCTCGTTCGGCCAGCTGTTCACCTACATGTTCGTGCATGGCAGCTTTTCGCACCTCTTGATGAACATGATGGGGCTCTTTTTCATCGGGCCGACCGTGGAGCGGACGATCGGTTCCTACCGCTTTTTCGTGCTCTATTACCTGAGCGGAATCCTCGGCGGGCTGGGGTGGTCGCTGCTGGCCCAGCATGGCACCTACTGCGTCGGGGCATCGGGCGCCGTGATGGGCATGCTCGGGGCGTTCGGGGCGCTCTATCCCAAAGCCCAGCTGCTGCTCTGGTTCGTGATTCCGGTCCGCGCCTGGGTGCTGGTGGCTTTGCTCGCCATTTGGGAACTGCACGAAACCATCACCACGCCGGTCATCGGTGGGATCGCCAACGCCGCGCACTTGGTCGGCGGCATTGCCGGCTTCTGCTACGCCTTCGCCCTCAAGCATCCGCACCTCGTCGCGGAGATGAAATCCAAGTTTCCCGGCGGCGGGAAACGCCGCGCCGCGCCCCGTCCGGCATCCGGCGGACAAACCCTGTCGCCGGAGGAGGTTGACCGCATCCTCGAAAAGATCGGCAAGGAAGGCATGGGCGCGCTCACGCCGCGCGA
>JBGSLE010000085.1:0-4631 GCA_041740875.1 Pontiella sp.
GCAGGCGCGGATCGTCCCAGCCGTGGACATAGTTGCCCTTCACCAGCTCCAGCAGCTTGCGCTTGCTCATCACGGTGAAGGTCAGGTTCAGGCGGGAAAATTCGATCTGCTGGGGCTGGAAGACCTCCAGCTCCTGGAGAATCCAGTCGTAGAGCGGGCGGTGGACCTCGAATTCCAGCGTACACATGGAGTGGGTGACACCTTCGATCGAATCCTCGATGCAGTGGGCGAAGTCGTACATCGGGTATATGCACCACGCATCGCCGGTGTTGTGGTGGGTGGCGCGCTTGATGCGGTAGATGGCGGGGTCGCGCATGTGCAGGTTGGGGGAGGCCATGTCGATCTTGGCGCGCAGGACGTAGGTGCCGTCCTCGAATTCGCCGTTCTTCATCCGCTCGAACAGGTCGAGGTTTTCCGCGACTGAGCGGCTACGGCCATGCGGCTCCTTGCCGGGTTCGGTGGGGATGCCGCGGTGATCCTTGAATTCGTCTTTGGAAAGTTCGCAGACGTAGGCCTTGCCCTTCTTGATCAGCCGCACGGCGTAGTCGTACATCGTGCCGAAATAATCCGACGCCCAGTAGAGGTGTTCGCCCCAGTCGAAGCCCAGCCACTGGACATCCTCCTTGATGGCGTTGACGTATTCCTCGTCCTCGGCCTCCGGGTTGGTGTCGTCGAAGCGCAGGTGGCAGCGCCCGCCATATTTTTCGGCCGTGCCGAAATCAAGGCAGATCGCCTTGGCGTGGCCGATGTGCAGGTAGCCGTTGGGTTCCGGGGGGAAGCGCGTCACCACATGGGTGCGCTTGCCGGAGGCGAGGTCGGCTTCGATGATTTCGTGGATGAAGTTGGTCGTCTGGGTCTCTTCGTTACTCATGGGTTGTCCGTCGGTTGGAAAAAGCTGGCCGTTTATCCCCGATTCGCCTCGGCAGTTCAATCCTTTCAATGGGCGAAATACAAGGGGTTGCGGGTTGCTTCGGCTCCTTGCCCGCGGTTGCGGGCGCAGGGGCTATGCCTGGATTTTTCGCAGGTAGGTCTCCCAGCCTTGCCTAATCGATTTGCTGATCGGCTTCTATGCGACCAGTCGAGGCAACGGGATCTATGGTTTTTTCGGTAGGCGCGGCCGGGGTTCCACCGATTCCGGCTTGAACGCGGCAAGATCGGGGCGGAGGGTTTCAACACCGTCGGCGGGCACTTCGAGCTGTGCGCTCCAGACGATGCCGTTGAGGATGCATTTGCGCAGATCGTCCATTTGCCAATTGCGGTAATAGTGCGGCATGACGATACCCACTCCGCGACCGCCGCCTGCCCGTTCGACACACCAGGCGACCGTCTCTTGCTTCGGCGCCTCGGGCGGGAGCATCGACGTGGCGAGTACCGTGACGTTCGCCGCCGGCCGGTTGCCGTTATTGCCGAAATAGTTGTTGATGTAGGGCTCGTCGTCCAACGTGAATTCCCGCCATCCGCGCGACACGGGATGCTGCGGCGCGGCGGGGGTGATGGTCGCCGCCGGAAAGAGCTTCGCGACCGATTGGTGATGTGCGCACTTGGTCGCGAAGTAGCCACCCAGCCAGTGCAGCAGCGGATGGTCTCCATCGGGCGCCACATCGTTGGCCTGCAAGCCGGTGGCGTAGTGTATGCAGACGATGCCGCAACCCCGCGCCATCATTGCGCCGAGCTGCGCCATAACCGTGTTCGAATCGGGTAGCCGCATCGGCGGAAAATGGTCGCCGATGAAGACCACGGAGTCGGCGGTATCGAGCACGGCGGTCTCTTGCGGCCATTCATAAAAGAGATCGGCTTCCACGCCCGGCACGTTGGACATGTTCTCCAGGCAGTGCTTGATCAGCCGGCCACCCGCCGCGACTTCGTGCGTGCCGGGCGGATGGTTGCTCGGCCCAACGATGATGAGCACCTTCGCCACCGGCGCGCTGGATTCTTCCGCCGCCGGAGACGAACCAGTGGCACACAGCAGAAGGGCGGGGAGCAGCGGCACGGTGCGGCGAAACAAGACCAGGGGCTTCATAGCGGGTTTCCTTTGTTTAAGGATTGGTTCCCTTGCCGCATGCGTGGTTGGCCTATCCGTTCTTTATGGGGCGGTAGCGGATGCGGTGGGGCTGCCAGCTGTCGCCCTTCTGCTTGCGCATGAGCTCCTTGAAGGATTCGTAGTTGCCTTCGTGCCAGATGACGTCGTCGCCCTCGAAGGCGAGGATGTGCGTGGCGACGCGGTCGAGGAACCAGCGGTCGTGGCTGATGACGACGGCGCAGCCGCCGAAGTTCATCAGGCCTTCCTCGAGCGAGCGCAGGGTGGCGACGTCGAGGTCGTTGGTCGGTTCGTCGAGCAGGAGCAGGTTGCCGCCGCGGCGCAGGAGCTTGGCGAGGTGGACGCGGTTGCGTTCGCCGCCGGAGAGGATGCCGACCTTTTTCTGCTGCTCGGCCCCCTTGAAGTTGAAGCGGGCGCAGTAGGCGCGGCGGCTCATTTCGCGGCCACCGACCTCGATCGTTTCGTTGCCGCCGGAAATCTCCTCCCAGATGGTCTTGCCGGGGTCGAGGTCGTCGCGCAGCTGGTCGACGTAGGAGATATCGACGGTTTCGCCCAGCTCCAGCGCGCCGGCGGTGGGCTGTTCCTTGCCGGTGATGATCTTGAAGAGGGTGGTCTTGCCCGAGCCGTTGCCGCCGATGATGCCGACGATGCCGCCGGGCGGCAGGTCGAAGTTGACGCCCTCGAACAGCAGGCGGTCGCCGAAGGCCTTGGCGAGATCCTTGGCGACGACGACCTTCTGGCCGAGGCGTCGGCCGTGGGGGATCGCGATGGCGAGGTTGTCCTCGGCGGTGTCGAACTCCTGCGTGGCGAGTTCCTCGTAGCGCTTGAGGCGGGCCTTGCTCTTGGTTTGGCGGCCGGAGGCGTTCATGCGCACCCATTCCAGTTCCTGCTTGAGCAGCTTCTTGCGGGAGGCGTTTTGCTTCTGGGCCTGGTCGGCGAGGAGCTGCTTCTGCTCCAGCCAGGCCTCGTAGTTGCCCTTGTAGGGGTACGTGCGGCCGGCGTCGAGTTCGAGGATCCATTCGGTGACGTTGGAGAGGAAGTAGCGGTCGTGGGTGACGACGATGAGCGTGCCGGTGAAGCGCTTGAGGTGTTCTTCGAGCCAGCCGACCGATTCGGCGTCGAGGTGGTTGGTGGGCTCGTCGAGCAGCAGGACGTCGGGGTTTTGCAGCAGCAGGCGACACATCGCCACGCGCCGTTTTTCGCCGCCGGAGAGGATATCGACGGTTTGGTCGGATTCCGGCAGGCGCAGCGCGTCCATGGCCAGCTCGACGTGGCGGTCGAGTTCCCAAAGGTTGTTGGCGTCGATCTCCTCTTGGAGCCGGGAAACCTCGTCGTTGAGTTTGTCGGCCTCTTCGTCGGAAACCTCGCAGGAGAGCAGTTCCCAGATTTCGTCGTAGCGGTCGAGCTTGGCCTGCTGGGCGGCGACACCCTCCATCACCACTTCATGCACCGTTTTGCCCGCAGTGAGCCGGGGCTCCTGTTCGAGGTAGCCGATCTTCGTGTTCTTGGCGATCTGGCAGGTTCCGATGAATTCATCGTCGAGGCCGGCCATGATGCGCAGCAGGCTGGATTTGCCCGAGCCGTTGCCGCCGATCACGCCGATGCGCGCGCCGAAAAAGAAGGAGAGGTTGACATCCTCTAGAATGGTTTTAGCGCCGTGCTGCTTGGTCAGGTTTTCGAGGGTATAGACATATTCGCCAGCCATGGGGGTTCTCCGTGTGGATTCGGGGGTGCTATTTAGCGGGAGCCCCGGCAAAGCGCAAGCCGCCGCTAGGCGCAAAAAAACGGGCAGGCGCGGGGCCTGCCCGTCGGGTGTCCGCTACTGCGGCAGGTCGGTCGGCAACGCGGGGGAGGGTTTCCAGTCGCCGAATCCGTCGCGGGCGAAGGTGACGGGGGTTTCGATCAGGCGGCCGCCGGAGATGTAGCCCAGCCGGAAGGTGATGGGCTGGGAGTATTCGGACGAGGCGTCGCGGCTTTCGGCGCTCATGACGCGCACGGTGCCATAGTGGCGGTCGAAAACGCGCATGGCGCGGTCGGAATTGGGCCGGACCTTGAGCAGGACGGGTTCCGCCGCGGGGTCGTCCAGCTTCTGGAGGGCATTGTAGAACGGGGAGGTGGAAAGCTGCTCGCCAGCGGCGATCTTCTGGTTCAGCACGTCGATCAGCGGCTGCAAGGCGCGCGGATCGCCGATCTCGCCGAGGATTTCCGCCGCGTTTCCGGCGATCAGCGGGTTGCGCCCCTGCGCGGCGGCGATCAGAGGCAGCACCCCAAGATCCTTGGTCTCGACGAGCTTGTTGATGGACATCAGCTGGTTGGCCTCGCCCCGGAAACGGTCGGCTTCCGTTTTGATGACGGGAACGCCATCCTCATCCACGTCGGGCTGCACGGGCGGAGGCAGGGTCTGATCGCCCAGCAGGCCGATGAGCTGGGGGATGTATTCGCGGGCCGGTTTGAAATCGGATGCGGTAATGGCGCGGAAGGCGTTGCGGCCCTGGGCCTGCATGGTGGTGGCCTTGGCGTCGTCGATTTTAAATTGGGGGTTGAGGGCGGTCAGCGCGCCCCACAGGTCAAGGCGCCACGACGGCGCCCCGGC
>JBGSLE010000086.1:0-3465 GCA_041740875.1 Pontiella sp.
GGCCGCCTTCGATGCCGGCCAGCTGCTGGACGCCAAGCAACGGCTCGACAAACTGGTGGCGTCCACGTCCGACGCCGAGGCCGTCCGCCTGCTGGGCGAAGTCAACATGAAGCTGCTCAAGTCGCCCATCCTCATGCCCGGTAAGGAATACTACGCCATCCAATCCGGCGACTTCCTCCAAAAGATCGCCAAGAACTACAACACCACGGTCGAGCTGATCAAGGAGATCAACGGCATGCAGACCGATACGATCCGCAGCGGCGCGCGGCTCATGGTCTTCAACGGCAACTTCAGCATCCACGTCTCCAAGGCGCGCAACACCCTCGACCTGATGTCCGGCAACACGCTCTTCAAGCGCTACCGCGTCGGCACCGGCAAATTCGGCAAAACCCCCGCCATCGAATTCACCGTCGTCGACAAGATCATAGAGCCCCCGTGGACCCGCCCCACCGACAACAAGCAGATCGAATACGGCGATCCCGAAAACGTCCTGGGAACCCGCTGGATGAAGATTGTTTCCGCCGCGCATCCCGAAATCACCGGGTTCGGCATCCACGGAACCTGGGAGCGCGACAGCGTCGGCTCGCAATCGAGCGCAGGCTGCATCCGCATGCTCAACGAGGACGTCGAAGAGCTCTTCGACCTCGTTCCCCGCAACACGAGCGTTTTCATCAACGAATGATTTCCCCAAGAAGGAGCAGGCATGGCCACACAGTACATTCTCCCTTTTGAGTCCCCTGTCATGGAGCTTCAGGACAAGCTCTTCGAGTTGGAATCCTTTAGCCGCGAACAGGATATCGATGTCTCCCACGAGATCAACCGGATGAAGGAAAAGATCGATCAGACCCGCAGCGCCATCTACGCCAACCTGACCGCTTGGCAAAAGGTACAGGTCGCCCGCCACCCCGACCGCCCCTACACCATGGACTACATCCGGGCGATGACCACCGACTTCGTCGAAATCCACGGCGACCGCATCCACCGCGACGACCGCGCCATTGTCGGCGGATTCGCGAAAATCGGAGGCCGCAAGGTTATGGTCATGGGTTCCCAGAAGGGCCGCGACACCAAGAGCAACGTCGAATGCAACTTTGGCTGCGCCCATCCGGAAGGCTACCGCAAGGCCCTGCGCCTCATGAAGCTGGCCGACAAGTTCGGCGTGCCGATCGTCACCCTCATCGACACCAAGGGTGCCTACGCCGGCCTCGAATCCGAGGAACGCCACATTGCCGAGGCGATCGCCGTCAACCTGCGCGACATGTTCAACATCAAGGTGCCGATCATCTGCGTCATCATCGGCGAAGGCGGCAGCGGCGGCGCGCTCGGCATCGGCATCGGCAACCGCATCCTCATCATGGAACACGCCTATTATTCCGTCATCTCCCCCGAAGGGTGCGCCGCCATCCTCTGGAAGGATCGCGCCTATTCCGACAAGGCCGCCGAGGCGCTCAAGATCACCGGCAAAGACCTGCTCAAGCTAAAGCTGGCCGACGAAGTGATCCCCGAGCCCAAGGGCGGTGCGCACGCCGACCCCGCCGCAGCGGCGGAAAACCTGAAAAACGCACTGCTCAAACACCTGGACGCGCTTTCCGGCATGCCCGCCGCAGCCATCATGGCCGAGCGCTACGACAAGTTCCGCGCCATGGGCGAATTCGCCGGGTCGGTCGGCTAAGATCCCGCGTCCAGCGCCCTCGCAAAACCCCTGCCTAGCCGCAGGGGTTTTCTTTTTTTGACCTTCGTAATCGGGAAGCATCCCCTTTTTGATTTGAGCCGCGCGGCGCCGGCGTGCTAGCTTCACCGATTATGTTTCATTTCCTCCATTCCAGCTACCGTATCCTCCTTGCGGGAGTCGCCTTCGCGCCGACCCTGATGGCCGCCACGTTCTACGTCGATGGCAGTTTCCAAGGCGAAGCCCCTTCCGGCGAATCGTGGCGCAGCGCCTTTCCCGCCCTCCAGCCGGCCATCGATGCGGCGGCGGAAGCCGGCGGCGGCGAAGTCTGGATCCGGGCGGGGGTCTACAAACCCACCGACACGGGCCGCGCCTCGATCATCACCTTGAAGCCCGGCGTATCGCTGTATGGCGGGTTCCGCGGCAATGAAAGCCTGCGCGAAGAGCGCAATCCCAAGGCCAACCGCACCGTGCTCAGCGGTGACATCGGCCGCAGCGGTTCGCGCACCGACAACTGCTACCACGTGCTCGCCGGCACCTCCAACGGGTTGATCGATGGCTTGATCATCTCCTCCGGCAACGCCGACGGCCAGGCGGCCAACGGCCAAGGCGGCGCCCTCCTGCTACACGAGGGTGTCCGCGACTTCACCGCCGCCAACTGCGTTTTCGAAAAAAACAACGCCTTGAAGGGCGGGGCCATCCATGCCGCCGGCGCGTCCCTGATGCTGACCAATTGCACCTTCTACTCCAACTCGGCAGGCCAAGGCGGAGCGGTTGCCGCGGAAAACGGAGCCTCGCTCCGGATCCTCGACTCCTCCTTTTCCTCCAACTTCGCCCCGAAGGATGGCGGCGCCGCCTGGCTGTCGGGAGCCTCGTCCGTGTTCCAGCGCAGCACCTTCCAGTACAACTCAACCGATGGTCGCGGCGGAGCGGTGTTCGCCGCCGGATCGAAAGGCACGCGGCTCGCGTATGCCGACTGTTCCTTCGACGAGAATTCCGCCCGCGAAGGCGGCGGCGCCCTGCTGCATAGCGGGGCGATGGAGCCGATTCTTTCCAATTGCCGTTTCGCGGGCAACTTTTCGGCCAGCGGTGCCGGGGCGATTGCCAACCGCGAGGGTGCCAAGGCCAGGATGGAAGCCAGCGCGTTTTCAAAAAACCGGGGAGCCCAGGGCATGGAGGATATCGGCAACGACGCCACCTCCGGCATGTCGGATGGCCCGGTTGCGGTTGCGCAGGCCACCAGCCCGACCGAAAAACCGGGAGGAAAAGAAGCCGCCCCGCCTGCGCCCGCCCCGGCTCCCGTCAAGGAAGCGCCGGTGCGTCAACTGGGCGATGCCTTCGTCTTCAACCCCCAGGACACCAAGGTGAAACTGCGCGGCCTGGTTGCCGCCAGCCCACATACCGCCTTGGCCTTGGGCGATCTGACCGATCCCTTGTTCATCGAAAACTACCGGGTGTTCGAGGCCGCCTTCCGCGACTACCAATCCAAAGGCGTGGCCTTCTTCTACCTCTACCGCCACCTCGCCCATCCCGAAAACAACGGATTCCTGAAACCCTTCACCCAGGAGGAGCGGTCGCGCCACGCCAAGCAGGCCGCCGAACTGTTGAAAACGGCCATTCCCTGGCTGAAGGACGCCATGGACAACCAGGCCGCAAAAAGCCTCGCCGCAAAAAAGGACAACCTGTTCATCTTCAACGCCGAGGGCCGCCAGCTTTTCGCGGGGTCGCTGGCGGACGCCGGGGCCTTCCGCGAGGCGCTCGTTAAAATCGCGGGGCCGGCCGACCCCGCCACCGAC
>JBGSLE010000087.1:0-1752 GCA_041740875.1 Pontiella sp.
GACGGCGGCGAATACGACGGCAATACGGTGCCGCTGGCGCCCTGGGCCAACGGGGTCTGCTCCGTTTGGGTCGAGCCTATGGCGAAAATCCGACTCATCGTGCTCTACAGCTATGTTTCCGAACAATACCAAGGCAACGACGATGCCAACGCCGCGCGCAAGCTGGCCGCCTACGGCCTCGTCGGTTTCCGCTGCGCCGTCGTCCTATCGGACCGCGCCAGCCTCGCCATCGCAATGGACAACCTGCTGGACGAAACCTATGCCAGCTCCGCCTATGCCGGTGCCTACTATCCCGGTGCGGGACGGAGCATGCGCTGCGGAATCACCCTGGAGTTTTAAGATGAGAAAAAAAATAATCTTGGCGGTCTGCGCCCTGGTGCCGGTGCTCCAGGCACTTGGCTATAGCCCGGATTATCCCTTTCCCCCGGCGGCCATTTCGATGACCAGCGGCGTTTTTTCGGCTTGGGCCGATGACTACACCAACCTCCAGTACGGCACCCATGTCGATGAAACGTGGAAAACCCCGCAGAAGGCGCTCGGCCCTGCGACAGGAGGCATATTCGACATTGTCTGCCTGGGGCGCGGCGGGCAAATCACCCTCTCTTTTTCCCAGGGCATCGCCGACGGGCCGGGCTTCGATTTTGCGGTCTTCGAGAACGCGGTCGGCCCCACCTTCCTGGAACTGGCCTGGGTGGAGGTTTCGTCGGACGGCATCCATTTTGTCCGCTTTCCAAATTATTCGTACACGCTGCTTCCTGTTGGAAGTTTTGGCGTGATTAACCCCATCGACATCCACGGTTTCGGCGGGAAATACGAAGCAGGTTTCGGCACGCCGTTCGACCTCGCCGAATTGGAGCTGGTCGCCGCTTCCATCCCGCACGGCGGCGGCAACCTTTCCTCCGCCTACAAGACCGCCTTCTTGGCCAACTATCCCTATCTTGACCGATCCAACGTGCGCCATGTCCGCCTCATCGATGTGGTGGGGGACGGGAACTACCGGGATGCCGAAGGGGAAATCATCTACGATCCATTTCCGACCATCGGGTCGGCCGGGTTCGACCTGGAAGCCGTCGGCGTGATCAACCAGCCGCCGCCCGCAGGGTTGGCGCAGTCCATTTCCTTCGACCCCGTCCCGCACCAGAAACGGGCCTTCGGTTCGGTGGCCCTGCACGCCACGGCGGAGAGCGGGTTGCCGGTCTCCTTCGCGATCCAGTCCGGCCCGGCCACGCTGGCGGGTTCCATGGTCACATTTACCGGAACCGGAACGGTCGAGGTGGTCGCCCGACAGCCGGGCGACGCCGCCTACGCGCCCGCCGCGCCGGTGCTGCGCTCTTTCGTGGTAGCCGAAGAGGTCCAGCATCTTTTTGTTGAACCGCTGCCGAACCAGCTCCAGGGCGGCGCTCCGGTGCAGGTCCGCGCCTATGCGAGCAGCGGACTGCCGGTGAAGATGCAGGTGTTTTCGGGGCCGACGGATGTGGCGATCGGCGAGGATTCCCACGTGCTGGATCCCGGCGGACAGACCGGTTTCGTGGTGTTGCGCGCCTTCCAGTCGGGAAGCGCAACCGTGGCGCCGGCCGAAGATGTTTTTGTCGATTTCCATATCGTGGAAACCGGGGCCACCAATGTGCCGGTGCCGCTAGCGAACTGGCTGATATCAAATCCGGTGCCCGCGCCCGCCATCCGGCCGGCGGTGGACGGCTATGGCCGCCCGGCGGTCGAACTGGAATTCGCCCTCGACCGGCGCGCGGCGGC
>JBGSLE010000088.1:0-2677 GCA_041740875.1 Pontiella sp.
GCGGCATGGGTGCCGGAGCCGGCCGCTTCGAGCACGCGGGCGTAGAATTCGTCGAGGCGCTTGAGGGCGGCCCGGTTGGCATCGAGCGACTTGAAGGCAAAGTTGAGCGACTGGCGGTAGTGCGCGGAGAGCAGTTCGTAGCGCACCTCGCGGCCGGTGTAGCCCAGGTCGAGGATTTCGCGCAGGGTGTAGAAGTTTCCGAGCGACTTGCTCATTTTCTTGCCGTCGACGACGAGGTAGCCGCAATGCATCCAGTACCGGGAATAGGGCTTGTCGGTAGCGGCTTCGGACTGGGCGATTTCGTCCTCGTGGTGCGGGAAGATGTTGTCCACCCCGCCGGTGTGGATATCGAAGCTTTCGCCGAGCAGCTTCATGCTCATGGCGGAACACTCGATGTGCCAGCCGGGCCGGCCCTTGCCCCAGGGGGAATCCCACCAGACGTCGCCGTCTTCAGGCGTCCAGGCCTTCCACAGCGCGAAGTCGGCGGCGTTGTCCTTGTCGTATTCGTCCTGCGCGACGCGCGCGCCGGCGCGCATGCCTTCGCGATCGAGGTGCGCGAGCTTCCCGTAGGAGGCAAACTTGTCGATGCTGTAGTAGACCGATCCGTCATCCGACTGGTAGGCGTATCCCTTCGCGAAAAGCGTTTCGATGATAGCGATCATCTCGGGGACGTGGTCGGTGGCGGCCGGATAGTGTTCGGCGGGCTCGATGTTGAGCTTGGCGAGATCCTCGAAGAAGGCGTCGATGTATTTCTGCGTGTATTCCCTGAGCGGAAGCCCATGGGCGATGGAGGAGCGGATGGTCTTGTCGTCCACATCCGTCAGGTTTTGCACCTGGGTGACGCCGAAGCCGCAAAACTTGATGTAGCGGCGGAGCAGATCCTCGAACATGTAGGCGCGGAAGTTGCCGATGTGGGCAAAGTTGTAGACGGTGGGTCCGCAGGTGTACATGCGAACGTTTTTCCCATCGATCGGAACCAGCTCCTCCTTGGAGCGGCTCATGGTGTTATAGATCCTAAACGCCATCCCGCGCATCCTCCAGCTCAACCCTGGGCGCATCCTTCCAGAGCTTTTCGAGATCGTAGAATTCGCGCAACTCGCGCTCGAAGACATGCACCATCACCCCGTGGTAGTCCATGATCATCCAGCCGCTGTCGGGGACGCCGGCCCGATGGTAGCCCTTGAAGCCCGCATCCCTGAACAGCTTTTGCAGGCCGTCGTACAGCGACTTGAGGTGCGGCTTGTTGGCGCCGGTCGCGATGATGAAATAGTCGGCGATGTTGGCGTGCTGGCGCAGGTCGAGGGCTACGATGTCCTCCGCCTTGCGTTCGTCGAGAAAGGCGACGATTTCCTTGATGACGTTCAATTCCTCTTGCATAAAACCCTTTTTAGCCCCGGTAGAGGCCGTGCTCGAATATGTACATTTCCACTTCGGGCGGCACCAGATAGCGGATACCCAGCCCTTCTGCGATGCGCATACGGATCTCTGTTGAGGAAATCCCGACCAAATGCGCTTCGACGACGTTCTCCATCAGCATTTCCACATGCCTTCCGGCCAATTCCACCTTTGAAGCGATCGCGGCCAGGTCGCTCTCGCCCGGCCGCAGGAAGGTGGCAACCTCGCACAGGTCCAGCAGTTCGTCAACCTTGTACCAGTTGTGCAGATCGACCAAGGTGTCGCTACCGACCACCAGCACCCAGTCGGTGCCGGGGCGGGCTTCGACCAGCTCCCGGACGGTGTCGATCGTGTAGGAAACCCCGCCGCGCTGGATTTCGACATCGGAGACGGAAAACCGGACGTCGGACTCCACCGCCAGTCGCAGCATCTCCAGACGGTGGTTTGCATCGGCTTGGTTGAGGTGCCGCTTGTGCGGCGGAATGGAGGCGGGAACAAAAACCACCTCGTCCAACTCCAGTTTTTCGGCGGCGTCCTGGGCGATGACCAGATGGCCGATATGAACCGGATCGAACGATCCGCCCATGATGCCGATGCGCCTTGCCGTATACGAGGGCTCCATGAAATGGAATGGGGTTCGCGACCGCCTACCAAGGCGACTGCCAGACCTTGATTACGTCGCCTGCCTCGATCTTCACATCTTTAGAGGGATCTTTTTCGAGATCCTTTATGTTGAAGGTGAAGACCTTGCCTTGGCGCGTGATGGTGACCTTTTTCCGGTTGGCGAAGGGCGTATAGCCCCGGGCACCGGCAATGGCCTGCAACAGCGTGGTTCCGCTGGCCAGCTGGAACTGACCCGGCTGGTTGACTTCGCCCTGGATATAGAACACCTTGGCGGTCATTGTGACGTTGACGGAAACATTCTTGTAGATTCCGCCTTCCAGGTAGAGCCGTTCGATCTCGTCCTCCAGCGCGGACGTGGTCAGTCCGGCCGCCCGGATGGGCTTGAGGTGCAAAAGACTGATCTCGCCGTTTTCGTCGATCACCACTTCCAACGACTGCTGTTCCTGGACGCCGCTGTAACGGATGAAGAGCGGATCCAGCGGTTTCAAGGCATAGGCGCTGATCGAGGTGGATCCCTCCGTTGCCGGCGAGGCCACCCCCATGGACGAGGGACCATCCGCAACAGGCATGGCATCCAGTGGGGCGTTAACCGGCTGGATGACGCAACCCGCCAGCAGCAGGGTTGCAACCAAAGAAGCAAAACAGGGCAAATGTTGTT
>JBGSLE010000089.1:0-10309 GCA_041740875.1 Pontiella sp.
GGCGGCGCCATCGGGCGGTCGCCCTCCAATTTTGCGCAGGCGCTCCAGTCGTTGCAATTTGCCATCGGCGAAACGCTGGAGATCGTCGTGGTCGGCGAACGCGATTGCGAAGAGATGAAACGGATGCTTGCAACCATTAACAACCGCTACAAACCCGGCATGGTCGTGTTGCTGAAGGATTCCAAAAACGCCGACCGCCTAGAAAAAGTCGCCCCCTTTACGGCGGGGCTAGGGATGGTCGATGGCCAAACCACCGCCTATGTCTGCCGGAACTTCGCCTGCGAAAGGCCGATTACGGCCACTGCCGAGCTGGAAGAGCGGCTGGGTCAGCCCTCCTCATAGGTCATGACGAAGTTGAAGGCGAGGTCGTCTTCCGAAAGCCCGCTGTACATGACGCTGACAATCTGGTCTTCGGGTTCCATCAATTGCGTTGCGGTGACGACCAGCTCCATGCCGACCGGATTGGAGAGGAGCGCCGGGACGAGGAACACAAGCCCGACCACCACGGCGGCAGCCGTTGCGGCAAAGGCCGGCTTCCAGAGAAAACGGGATGCGGATTTGCGTTGCGGCGCGGCCAGGCGGGCTTCGCGCAGGATATCCAGCACCACCTTGGCCGAAGGCTCGGCAAGGGCCGCCGCGTTGCCGTGCGCCTGCATCAGCGCGTGCTGGAACTGGCGGCAGTCGCCGCAATCGTGCAAATGGGCCGCCAATGCACCGGTTTTGCCAGCGGCTGCTTCGCCGGAATCCTGCAAAAGGATCAATCGTTCTGCGTGGTTGCATTTCATGGCATGGCCTCCTGAAGCTCTTCGTATTCTTCTTTGAGCAGAGAACGCAGCTTGGCCAATGCGTATTGCATCCGGGCCAGGCAGGTGTTGATGGAACAGTTTTGTATTTTGGCGATCTCCTTGAAGGGTACGTCGCCGTACATGCGCAAAAGGAAGACCTCCTTCTGGTCCGGGGAAAGGGTTTCGACCGCCTGCCCGATGCGTTCGCCCAGTCCGTTTCCACCCGCCTCTTCGGCGGGGGAGATGCCCGGCGCCGCCAGCTGGTCCTCCAGCGTGCGGTCGCCCTCTTCGAAGCTGCCGACGGCGCTTTGCAGCGATACGTTCTTGCGGTTGCGCCGGACGCGGTCGATCACCAGGTTGTGGGCGATGCGGAAGAGCCAGTTGAGGAAATGGTCGTGCCGGAACTTGTGGATGTTCTTCAGCGCGCGGAACCAGGTTTCCTGGAAGATTTCCTCGGCGTCTTCCTTGCCCTCGGTCATTTTGAGGATGAACGAGTAGAGCGGACGCTTGTATTTCTCCACCAACGGCTCCAGCGCGTTGGCGTTGCCGCCCAGGTAGGCGTTGATGCAGTCGGTGTCCGATTTATCCATTCCCCGTATTCTCGTTAGACGGAACCACAAACGGCAGGCTGCGATGGCTATTGCGTGAATTCGGAAACTATCTTCCCCGAAACGGGATCGTTCTCGATCTTCACGCCCGATCCCCGGCTGTCCTCCAGTTCCAGCAGGAACCATTCGCACTGGCCGTTGGGATAAAAGCGGACGAGGTGGAGGGTTTCATAGGGTTCGTCCTCTTCGTTCCACTCCTTCTTGAAGTCGCGCACGCTCAATCCGTCGGGGAGGAAGCGGTGGACTTCCTTGTCGATGCCGGCGGTTTCCGGCGCCTGCGCCTCGCCCTCCACCCAGCCCAGCCGCTTGAGCACGTCCTGGTCGAGTTCGCCGTCGGCGGCGTTGGTCGCGGTTTGCGAGGCGCTGCCGAGGAACAATTCCATGGTTTCGTGGTTGAGCGCCAGGGTCAGGGTTTTGTCGCGCATGATGGCCATGCTGCGGGCGTAGCGCGCCATGCGGTCGATCGTCCGCGCGGCGCTGCGGAGCTTGGTGCCCTTGTAGGAACCGGCGAAATAGGGCAGCGCAATGCCGGAAATCACCACGACCAGCACCAGCACCAGTATGAGCTCCATCAGGGTGAAGCCGGAACGGCGGCCCTTGCCGTTGCGGGAATTGGCCATTCTGGAACAAAAAGCTGTCGCAGACCGATCCTTCATCATTCTGGAATCGTCATTCTTCATTTACTGCGACGAAGTCGCGTCGGTTGGCTATTCCCAGTTGTTGATGACCGTTCCCTTGGGAGAGGAGCAGGAGAGGTCGAAGGTGTGGGTGTTGTGCGCGCCGGGGGCGGCGAAGGTGTAGGGATTGCCCCAGGGATCCATCGGAATGGCTTTTTTCTCCATGAAGGGGCCTCCCTTGGATTCATCGAGCAACCCGTCGAGGCTGGTCGGATAGGCGCCGTTCACCATTTCGTATTGCTGTACGGCCATGCTGAGCGCACTGATAGTGGCTTGCGCCTTTCCGATCATCGCCTTTTCGGATTGCCCGCCCATGCGCGGAACGGCGATGCCGGCGAGGATGCCGATGATCACGACCACGAGGATGATTTCGATCAGGGTGAAACCGGATCTCTTGGCGAAATTCCGTCTGTTGTTTTTCTTGTTCATCGTTCTCTCCTTGCGTTGGTTAAACATGCAGTGAATCCGTCAGCGTCAGCACCGGCAGCAGCAGGCAGACGGCAATGCCGCCGACGACAATGGCCACCAGGACGATCAAAAGCGGTTCGAGCACGGTGGTGCAGGTTTTTACGAGGCGGTCGAGCTCGGTGTCGTAGCGGCGGGTGATGTGCACCAGGCAGCCGGCCATGTCGCCCGTCTCCTCGCCGACGGCGAGCATATCGATGAGCAGGCGCGGGAAGACCTTGCCCTGCGATAGCGGCTTGGAGATGCTGGCGCCGTCGGTCACGCGCTCGCGGGCCTTGCCGATTTCGTCGGAGATGATGACGTTGTCGATGGTTTTCTGGACGATGCCGAGGGCCGGGAGGATTTGTACGCCGTTGCGCAGCAACGTGCCCAGCGTCCGCGCGAAATGGGCATAGGCGTTGGTGGTGACGACGGCGCCGACGATCGGGATTTTCAACTGCATCCGGTGCCAGGTTTTCCGCCCCTTGCCTTGGCTGGCCCACCGCTTGAAGAGCACCACGCCGCCCGCGAGCGCCAAGAGCACGAAGAGCCCGTAGCGGGTGAGGAAGCTGCTGAACGCCATCAGCACGAGGGTTGGCCGGGGCAGGGTGGCTCCCATTTCGTCGAAGGTGCTCGCGAACTTGGGGACGATGAAGACCATCAGGCCGATCACGGCGAGGCCCCCGACCACCATGACGATCGCGGGGTAGATGAGCGCCGAGATGACCTTGCCGCGCGCGTCCTGTACGCGCTCGTAGTGGACGCAGATGTTTTCCAGGGCGTTGGGCAGGTTGCCGCTGGCCTCGCCGGCGCGGACGAGATTGATGTAGAGCGGGGAGAAGGTTTCGGGGTAGAGGCCCAGGGCGTCGGAGAGCGAGGTGCCTTGGACGATCTCGTCGCGCAGGGTTACGATGATCCGTCCCGTGGCGCTTTCATCCTTGCGGGAGGAAAGGGTGTGCAGGGCGCGGCCGATGGTCATGCCCGAGGCCACGAGGTCGGAAAGCTCGCGCGAAAAGAGCAGTAGTTCCTGCAATTTCATGCGCGGTTTGCGCTGGAAGCCGAGCTCGAACTTGAAGCGTTTTTTTCCTCCGGCGTCCTGCTTGACCGTTTTCGTGGTTTCGGCGATCGAGACGGGGATATGGCCCATCGACTCGATGATGCGCACCGCCCCCGCGCGATCGCTCGCCTCGACGACGCCTTCGACCCGCTCGCCCTTCCTTGAACGTCCTATGTATTTGTAGTGCGCCATGGCAACCTGCGATTAACGGCTTCTCCCGCCGAATATTTCGAACAAGCAAAAAGAATAGTCGAAGCCGACGGGATTGGAAGCGGGAAAGTCGGCTTGTTGGGTGCTGTTTGTTGTTGGCCGCCCGGGGTGTGGAATCCATTATGTGCGCATGACCGGCCTCTATATCCATGTTCCCATTTGCATCTCCCGCTGCCGCTACTGCGACTTCTACAAGATGACGGCCAAGGAGTGGAGCGACGTTGCCCGCTTTATCCGTTGCCTGGAAGCCGAGCTGGGGCGGCTCCCGCCGGATTTCGCCCCCGACACGGTCTTCATTGGCGGCGGTACGCCCACTGCGCTCGAGGCGCCGGACTACGAAAAGCTGTTGCAGGCGATCCGCCGCCGTATCGACCTCTCCCGGGTGGTGGAGTTCACGAGCGAGGCCAATCCCGGCACGCTTACCGCCGAAAAGCTCGACGCCATGCGGGCCGGCGGGATAGACCGCGTCTCGATCGGCGTGCAATCCTTCAACGAAAAGGCGCTGCGGCTGCTGGGGCGGATACATTCTGCCGAGCAGGCAGCCGAGGGGTTCCTCCAATTGCGCCGGGCCGGTTTCGACAACGTGAACATCGATCTCATCCAGAGCATTCCGGGCATGAAGCCGGAGGCGGTGCTCGAAGACGCGCGCTGCGTGGCGGCCATTGGGCCGGAGCACATTTCCTACTACAACCTCATCTATGAACCCGGCACCCCCATGACGAGCGATCTTGAAGCGGGACGGATCTTTCCGCCGGGCGACGACCAGGAGGCCGAGAACTATTTTGCGGTCAAGGAGGTGCTGGAGCGGGCGGGATACACCCACTACGAGATTTCCAACTTTTGCCGCGAGGGCAGGCCGTGCCGGCACAACCTCCTCTATTGGCAGGGCGGCGAATATTTTGGATGCGGCCCTTCGGCGCACTCCCATTGGGGCGGGAGGCGGTATGGAAACATTCCCGACCTCGGCCGGTACTGTGCGCTGCTGGAAACCGGGGAGCGGCCGTTCGAGGAATCGGAATGCCTGGCGCCGGCCGACAAGGCGCGCGAGACGCTGGTCATGTGGTTGCGCTTGCTCAAGGGGGTGGAGCTGGAACGGTTCCGGGAGGTCTCGGGATTCGGGGTGGACGACCTTTGCGGCGAGGCGATTCAAATCTTGGTGGAGGATGGGTTGCTTTGCCGGACGCAGGCGTCGCTTTCCCTCACCCGCGATGCGTTGTTTGTCAGCAATGCCGTCTTCAGCGAGCTGGTCTAAAAACCTTCCCTTTTAGCCTTGCAAAGCAGGCCGGAATCCTTAAATTCCCCCCTCTTGTTGACCCGGAGAATTTCAAGGAAACTTTACAGAGGTATTTGCGATGGGCAGAGAATGTGCAATCACAGGGAAGAAAACCGTTGCGGGGCGTAGCATCATCCGCAAGGGTTTGGCCAAGAAAAAGGGCGGCATCGGCCTCCACGTCACCAGTGCGACCAAGCGCACCTTCAAGGCGAACTTGCAGCGTGTCCGCATCAAGGACGAAAACGGCACGGTGCGCCGGGTATGGGTTTCCGCCAAGGCCATCAAGTCCGGCCTGGTAACCAAGGCCTAGGCTGCCCCGCTTTGGCCGATATTCAACCGTCCCGTTTGCGGGGCGGTTTTTTTTGCGTCCGGAATATCGCGGTTGCTTTTTCTGAGTGGACGCAAAAAAAGCACTCCTTTTGGGAGTGCTTGTCTTTCAGCAAGAAGGGTTGGCTACCAGCTCGCCTTGATCATGCCGGGGATCTTGCCCTGGGATGCGAGTTCGCGCAGGGTAAGGCGGGAAAGGCCAAACTTGCTGTGGACGGCACGCGGGCGACCGGTGACCGAGCAACGGTTCCTGATGCGGTTAGGGTTGGAGTCGACGGGAAGCTTGCGGAGCTTGCGGACGGCCGCCATGCGGTCTTCCGGCGCCGATTCGGGATTGCGGATGACTTGCTTCAGTTCCATGCGGCGAGCGTAGTATTTCGCTGCGCACGCGATGCGTTTCTGGTTCTTAACGATTTTACTCTTCTTGGCCATAAAACATTGTTCCTTTTGCTGAAAGACCCGTGGATAAAACATAAATGGCGGCTGGCACGCAATCCAAAACCGGTAAAAAATAAAGCGGAAGCACCCGCCATGCCTATTGCGGAGCGGATCGCCTTTTAAACTTGAATGGCCAGCGCGGAAACGTATGTTCTACGCAGTCCTCGGGCAACATTGTCTTTTTATCATCGCAGTAGTAACAGGAGAATCACCATGCCGGAAGTCAAGGATCTAGGGACCGCAACGCTCACGGTCGGCGGAAAGACGGTCGAGTTGCCCTACTTCGAGGGATCGGAGCATGAAGGGGCCATCGACATCCGCGCCCTGCGCAAGGAGACCGGATTGATCACCTACGACCCCGGCTTCATGAACACCGGCTGCTGCCTGAGCGACATCACCTACATCGATGGCGAAAAGGGCATTCTCCGCTACCGCGGGTACGACATCAACGAGCTGGCCGAACGCTGCGAATTCATCGATGTGGCCTACCTGCTGATCCACGGCACCCTGCCGGACGAAGCGCAACACCTACAGTTTTCGCGCCACCTGAACAGCCACTCGATGCTGCACGAAGACATGCGCCACTTTTTCGACAAGTATCCGGACCACGCCCACCCGATGGCGACCCTCTCGGCCATGGCGGTCTCGCTCTCGACCTTCTATCCGGAACTCGAGGACATCAGCATCCAGGAAAACATCGACTACAAGGTGACCCGCCTGCTCTCCAAGCTGCGCACGGCGGCCGCGTTTTCCTACAAGAAATCGATCGGCCACCCGATCGTCTATCCGAAGCGCTCGCTGAAATACTGCGAAAACTTCCTCAACATGATGTTCTGGAATCCCGTCAACGACTACGAAGTCGATCCCGTGATGGCCAAGGCGCTGAACAAGCTCCTGATCCTGCACGCCGACCACGAGCAGAACTGCTCGGCCTCCGTCGTCAAGATGGTCGGCAGCGCCGGCGCCAACCTCTACGCCTCCATCTCGGCCGGCATCTGCGCCCTCTGGGGGCCGCTGCACGGCGGAGCCAACCAGCACGTCATCGAGATGCTCCAGCGCATCCGCGTCGAAGACCACGGCGACGTGAAGCGCGTGATCGCCCGCGCCAAGGACAAGAACGATCCGTTCCGCCTCATGGGTGTCGGCCACCGCGTCTACAAGTCGTACGACCCCCGCGCCAAGGTCGCCAAGCAGATGTGCAAGGACGTGCTCTCCCGCACGGGCACATCGGATCCGCTGCTCGATCTGGCCTTGGCTATTGAGGAAGCCGTGCTGGCCGACGAATATTTTATCAGCCGCTCCCTCTATCCAAACATCGATTTCTACACCGGCCTGACCTACCGTGCCATGGGCATCCCGACCAACATGTTCACCGTGATGTTTGCGATCGGCCGCATGCCCGGCTGGATCGCCCAGTGGCTCGAGATGCGGGAAGACCCCGAAACGAAGATCGGGCGTCCCCGCCAGATCTACACCGGGCCCACGCCGCGGTCGGCGAACCCATAGCAGGTTTTTCACATGAGCAAGAACAGAACACCCGACCGGGCCAAGGGGCACGCGGTCGAATTGGGTTTCCTTGAAAAGGTTTCCGCCCGCCTGCCGGAGGATCTCGAAATCCTCCAGGCCTTGGCCGATCTCTACACCAAGAACGGCAAGTTCGAGGCGGGGCTGGCCATCGACCGGCGGTTGAGCCAGCAGCTGCCTAACGACGATCTGGTCTGGTACAACCTTGGTTGTTCCTACGCGTTGACGAACCATCCCGACGAGGCGTTCGAGGCCCTGGCCAAGGCCGTCGAGCTCGGCTACGGCGACTACGACTGGATGAAGACCGATCCCGATTTAAACACGCTCCACAGCGATCCCCGCTTTGAATCGCTGCTGAGCTGGCTCTATACCGCTTGCAGCGAGGAGGAGTGATGGAATTGCATTCAGTGGGTATTGCGACCTTGCTGCTGGCCGGAATGATCGTTTCCGCCGGAGCCGCCGAATGGCCGCTTTGGAACGGGGACATGCCGGGACATGGCGCGGAAGAACCCGAAACCGTGAAGCCGGCACAGTCCGACAACGTGATCCGGCTGACGAATGTCAGCACCCCTTCGCTCGCGTTCTTTCCGGCCGAGCGGGCAGGAAGTCCGGCTCCATTCGTGATTGTCTGCCCCGGCGGCGGATACAGCATCCTGAGCATGAACATGGAGGGCACGGAAATCGCCGCATGGCTCAATTCCATCGGAATATCTGCCGCCGTCCTCAAATACCGTGTGCCCGGCAATCGCGAAGGCGCGTTGCTCGACGCCCGCCGCGCCGTGCGGCTTGCCCGCGAAAAGGCAACCGAGTGGAACATCGATCCCAAACGCATCGGGATGATTGGCTTTTCCGCCGGAGGGCATCTCGCGGCGGCGTGCAGCAACTCGCCCGACCGGCCCGACTTTACGATCCTGGTCTATCCGGCCTACCTCGACAAGGCAGGCGGCATCGGGTTGGTGGACGAGATCAAGATCGACGCCCAAACCCCGCCGGCGTTCATCGTGCAGACCCAGGAGGACCGGAAATACTACCGCAGCAGTCTGGCCTACGCCGCCGCGCTCGACCAGCAAGGCATCCCCGTGGAACTGCACCTGTTCGCCAAGGGCGGCCACGGCTACGGCCTGCGCCCGATTCCCCATCCGGTTTCTCAATGGCCCGTGCTATGCGGGCAGTGGCTCGCCGAACAGGGCGTCGTTCCGCGCAAAACCCCGTGACGCAGTTGCCGCCGGTTGCCTATTCCCTTCTAAAAAGGAGGCGACATTCCGGCCGGTTCTGGTAGCTTTTCCAGCTCTTTTACACGGGATGGATTCCAGAAAGGGCACGGATTTGGCTATGGCTCACCCACGTCAGCGTGATTGGATGGAACGCGGTGTTTTCATCGGCGATGAGGTCGAATGCTCCCGCATTGCGGCGG
The DNA here is from genome assembly GCA_041740875.1 of Pontiella sp. Lineage (GTDB taxonomy): Bacteria > Verrucomicrobiota > Kiritimatiellia > Kiritimatiellales > Pontiellaceae > Pontiella. The sequence goes on from JBGSLE010000089.1 coordinate 8,758, forward strand.
ACGCGAAGATCCACCCCGGAAGCCGCATCCTTGGCGCGGAAACCTCCATCGGCCCCGGCTGCGAGATCGGCTTCGAGGCGCCCGCCGTGGTTGAAAACTGCCAGCTGGGCCGGGGCGTCCAGCTCAAGGGTGGTTTTTTTTCGGGCGCGGTTTTCCTCGATGGCGCCAACCTGGGCAGCGGCGCGCACGTCCGCCCCGGCACGATTCTCGAGGAGGAGGCGAACGGGGCCCACGCCGTCGGACTCAAGCAGACCATCCTGCTGCCCTTTGTGACGCTCGGCAGCTTGATCAATTTTTGCGACGTGCTCATGGCGGGCGGAACGAGCCGCAAGAACCATTCCGAGGTGGGCTCCTCCTACATCCACTTCAACTTTACCCCGCACCAGGACAAGGCCACGGCCTCGCTGGTCGGCGATGTGCCCGGCGGTGTCTTTCTTGACCGGAAACCCATTTTCCTCGGCGGGCAGGGGGGCTTGGTGGGCCCGTCCCGCATTGCGTTTGGCTGTGTGGTTGCGGCGGGCGGCGTATGCCGGCAGGACCTTTTGGAAGAGGATCGGCTGCATGTGCCGGAAGCGCCGGCCTCGGGTACGCGCCCGTACGAACCCGGCGTCTACCGGAAAATCGACCGGATTGTGCAGAACAACCTCGCCTACATCGGGAACATGGTCGCCTTGGGCGCATGGTACCGCCACGTCCGCGCCCGCTTTGTGCGCGATCTTTTCGACCAGGCCTGCCTCGCTGGCGCGCTCGCGAATCTCAATCTCGTTCTAGCCGAGCGCGTCAAGCGGCTCGGGGATTTGGCCGCTAAAATGGACTATTCGATCCGCCAGCTGGAGGCGCAGGGCGGGCAGGCTGCCGGTTTCGTGGCGGCGCAAAAAAACTTCCAGGCCCAGTGGCCAGCCATCGAAGACGCGTTGAAAACCCTTGGTTCCGCACCGCCCGCCGGATTCGTGGAAGGGCTCGCGTGCTGCGAATCCTATCCAAAGGCCATCCAATCCATCGACCCCTCCGTTCGCGAAGAAGGCCGGGCCTGGCTGCAGTCGATGGTCGATGCCGCCGTTTCCCAGTATCGTATGTAAAACCTCAAACCCCATTTTTGGTTCCATCCATGTTTGAAAACCTTTCCAGCGCACTCCAGAAAACCCTTAAGAACCTGCGTGGCTACGGCCGCCTAACGGAAAAGAACGTGCAGGACGCCCTGCGCGAGGTGCGCATGGCGCTGCTGGAGGCAGACGTCAACTATAAGGTTGCGCGCGACTTCGTGGCGCGCGTGCAGCAGTCGTGCATGGGCGAAGAGGTGCTCGGCAGCGTCACCCCCGGCCAGCAGATAGTCAAGCGCGTCCACGACGAACTGGCCGAACTCTTCGGCGGTGCGCACAAGGAGTTCGACCTGACCGGCCACCCGGCTTCGGTCATGCTGATGGGTCTGCACGGCTCGGGCAAAACTACATCGGCCGGCAAGCTGGCAAACCGCTGGAAAAAGTCGGGGCGGCGCGTGCTGTTGGTCGCCTGCGACATCCGCCGCCCGGCGGCCGTCGAGCAGCTGTCGATT
>JBGSLE010000090.1:0-13487 GCA_041740875.1 Pontiella sp.
ATCAAGCGATCCTTTCCCGAAATGCTGCTGGGTGCCGGCACCGTGGTGACGCGCGACCAGGCGCAGATGTGCATCGACACCGGCGTCGGCTTCGGCCTTGCGCCGGGGCTCAACCCCGAAACAGTCGAATTCTTCCACGAAAACAATACGCTCTTCATTCCCGGCGTGATGACGCCGTCTGAGATCGAAGCCGGGCTTGCGCTGGGTTGCTCCCTGCTCAAGTTTTTCCCGGCAGGCGCGGCGGGCGGGGTGGAGATGCTCAAGAACCTGGCGGCACCCTATGGCCCGATCGGCGTGCGGTTTTGCCCGACGGGCGGCATCAACCTCGCCAACATGAACGACTATCTTTCGCTGCCGGTCGTCGGCTGCATCGGCGGCTCGTGGCTGGCCACGAAGCAGCAGATCGCGGAAAAGCAGTGGACGGTGATCGCGGAGCAGGCGCAGGAGGCGTTGGAGCGGGCCGCGCAAGTGCGGAGCTAAACGTCGGCGGCCTGCAATAAAAAAGGGCTTATTCGGTTAAGAATAAGCCCTTTAAAATTGGAGCGGGCGATGAGAATCGAACTCACACGACCAGCTTGGAAGGCTGGGGTTCTACCATTGAACTACGCCCGCTTTTGGTAGGAAAGGCGCATAAACTAGCTTTCGTTCGCCGAAGCGTCAAGGTTTGTCGGGCACCTTTTTCAGGCGCGGCCGGCGATTAGCGCGACGCTCCAGGCGACGGTTCGGATCCAGTTGGTTGCCACCAGTTTTTCGATGGTTTCGGTCTGTTTTCCGTCTGCTTGCAGTTTCGCATGGCAGGGGACGGAGAGGGTGAAGGTGGCGAGCCAGGCCGTCGCGATCGCCGCGAGGGAAAGCAGGTTGGCGGGGGTGGGGTGGCAGAAGCCCTGGTAGCCGGCGAGGGCGGCTTGCGCGAGCATGGGCGGGATGACGATGAAGGCGAGGGTGCGCGCGTAGCCATGGTGCCATTGGATGAAATTGTCGCGTTCGATCGTGTGGAAGGCCGGGTAGATCACGAGCTGGACCAGCCAGATGAGCATTGCCATCGCGGCATCGACGGCGAGGCGCGCGGTTGAAATGGCATCATCCATGGCCGAGCCCGTATTTCTGGAATTCCTCGATGGCGTAGCGGTCGGTGCATCCGGCGACATAGTCGCAGACGGTGCGCCAAAGCCCTTCCTTGGCGAGGCGTTCGCGGGCCTTCTTCCCCATGGTTTCTGGGTGCTCGATGTAGTGCAGGAACAGCTTGCGCATCATCGATACCGATTCCTGCGTGGCGACGGTCACGGTTTGGTGGAAATACATGTTTTCAAACATGAAGGCGCTGAATTCGTCGAGCATGGCTTTCATGCCTGCGCTGAAATCGACGATCCGTCCGGGGGCGGCCATGACGGCGCGGACGGATTGGGGTTGCCGTTTTTCGAGCGCGTCGGAGGCGTGGTCGACGACATCGACGACCTGGAGTTCGAGCATGGTGCGGATGGTGGCGCGCAGGAACTGGAATTCGGAGAGGTTGGGGTAGCGGGTGCGCGTCTCGCTGGCGGCCTTGTTCCAGAAGGTGGTTGTGGCGAGCTGCGCGGGGGTGACGATGCCCGCTTCGAGCCCGTCGTCGACGTCGTGCGCGGGGTAGGTCATGTCGTCGGCGATGTCGGCAATCTGGGCTTCGATGGATTGGAAGGGGCCGATGGGATGCCCGTCGAGCGCGGCGCCTTCGATGCGGGCCTCGTGCTTGAGCAGTCCGGCCCGGACCTCCCATGAAAGGTTGAGGCCCTGGAAGCCGGGATAGGGCGATTCGACCACCTCGACGTTGCGCAGGCTTTGCAGGTTGTGGTCGAAGCCGCCGTGGCCTTTCATCAATTCGTCGAGCACGTCTTCGCCGATATGGCCGAAAGGGCTGTGGCCGAGGTCGTGCGCGAGGCAGATGCATTCGGTGAGGTCTTCGTTGGCGCGGAGGGCGCGGGCGAGGGTGCGGCCGACGGCGGCCATTTCCATGGTGTGGGTGAGGCGGGTGCGGTAGTGGTCGGCCATGCCGTTGACGAACACCTGCGTCTTGTATTCCAGCCGACGGAAGCAGCGGCTGTGCAGGATGCGGTAGCGGTCGCGCGCGAAGCAGGTGCGCAGCGGGTGGGGCGGTTCGGGGTGCTTGCGCCCGAGGCTGGCGGCGCTTTTGGTGGCGTAGGGGGCGAGGTGGGCGTCCTCGACCGATTCCCAATCTTTTCTCGCGTGCTTCATAGGCGATGGACTATAAGTCGGCCCCAACGCGAATTCAAAGCCGGAGAGGATCAATGTTCGAAAAAACCATTTCACGGAAAACGGTCTACGAAGGGCGCATCATTGGCGTGGATGTGCTGGAGGTGGAGCTGGAGAACGGCCAACGCTCCGTGCGCGAAATCGTGCGGCACGGGGTGGCGGTGGCGATCGTTCCCCGGTTGTCGGACGGGCGCTTTGTCTTTATCCGCCAGTTCCGCAAGGCGATGGAGCGCATCTGCTTCGAGGTGGTGGCGGGCAACTGCGATTCCGGGGAAGACGAAGCCGCCTCCGCGATCCGCGAGTTGCAGGAGGAGACGGGCTGCATCGCGGAATCCGTCGAGCTGCTGGGGCCGGTTTTCCCGAGCGTGGGCTACAGCACGGAACGCATCGACGTCTTTTTCGACGAGGTCGTTGGCCACGGGGAGACGGGGTTTGACGAGGACGAACGGATTGAAACGATCGTCCTCACCGAGGACGAGATGGACGAAAAGATTCGGAACAACGAAATCGCCGACGCCAAAACCCTCGCCGCCTGGATGCTCTACAAGGCGAAGAAGGGCTAGCTGGTTTTGGGCGCACCGGGCCCGGAGGCGGGGCTTGCCTTGGAACCGGGTGCGCGGTAGCGTACGGCCTTTAAAACGAGGTGGCGCATGAAAAGGATTATGGCTGGTTACCTGGTGTTGGGAATGGCATTGGCGGCCCATGGCGAGTCGGTTGAGCTGAAAGCCGCGAAGGACGCCTTTGGCCGCAGCAACGAGCGGATCCAAAACAGCGGCGGCAGTGTCCAGTTGATCGTGGCCCACGCGCCGAACATCCGGTCGATCGTCGCGTTCGACCTGTCGTCGGTTACCAACGAGATTGTTTCGGCGGAATTCCGTTTCCGCCTTGGCAATACGATGCCGGAGCCCGTCAGCCTAGTGGTGGCACCGATGGTTCAGACGGAGGTCAATTCGGCGTGGGGCGAAGGCGCGGGCAACCTGGGCGTGCGCGGCCAAAACGCCCGGCTTGGCGAGGCGTGCTACGCCCGCAGCATGTTTCCGGACACGTCCTGGGAATCCGCCCCGGGCAACTCCATCGATGATTTAGGGGATCCGGCGCTTTGGTTGCCGCCGGTCGCCCAGTTGAAAGGGCTCGAATGGAAGGAAGACGAATGGGTCACGGTGCCGGTGGGCGATGTGGCCATGCTCGAAAAAATACGCGCCTCGGACAACCGCGTGGTCACCTTCGGCCTTTGGGGCACGGGCGGCAACGGCGTCTATTCCCTCCACTCCAAGGAATCGGGCGATGGACCCAAGCTGGTCCTTGGCTTGAAGGAAGAGCCGAAATGAAGGCGTTCCGGGAAATCAAGCCGGCCGAAATCCCCGGTAACGCGATCCACTTGATTGGCCAGGAGTGGATGCTCGTCACCGGCGGCACGCCCGCGCACTTCAACACGATGACCGCCAGCTGGGGTGGCCTCGGCGAGCTATGGGCCAAACCGGTCTGTTTCTGCTTCTTGCGCCCGCAGCGCTACACCTTCGAGTTCATGGAAAATAACGAGGCGTTCACGCTCTCGTTCTTCGACGCAGCCTACAAGCCTCAGCTCAACTATTGCGGAATCCATTCGGGCCGGGAGAACGACAAGGTTGCCGAATGCGGGTTCACCGCGCGCGCCGCGCAAAACGGCTCCGTGTTCTTCAACGAGGCGCGGCTGGTGCTGGAATGCCGCAAGCTCTACTACCAGGACCTGGAGCCTGCGCACTTCCTCGACGTCTCCATCATGAAGCACTATCCGGACAACGACTTCCACCGGATGTATATCGGCGAAATCACGCGCGTCCTTTTGGCCGATTGAGCGCCGGACGGCGCGTTTTGCGCGCTCAGTTGGACGGCGGTTGCTGGACGAGGGAATCGAACCACGCATCCAAACGGCGGGCCCCGCCGGCTTCGATGGCGCTTTCCAGCGTTCGGAAAGCGCGGGCGTTTGCCTCGGCGAGCGAGGTATGGCCTTCGCGCCCCTTTTCGTTGATCGTGGCGAGAATGGCTCCGTGGCCATCCATGAGTTGCAGCGCGAGCGCGTAGCGCACGAAGCAAAGGTTGGCCATGCGCTGGCCGGTGTCGGCGATGGAGACCCGTCCGGCGATGTCGAGCGTGGCGGGCCGGCCGACGGCAAACCCGTATCCGGTGGCCAGCTCCTCGATGCATGCGGCCATGCGCCCGCCTTCGTCGCCTTCGATTGCGATCCCGACCTTGATGCCGCCAGCGGCGTCGGCCAACGCCTTGCGCAGGCGGTCGATGGAGTAGCCGGGCGTGGCGTCGGGGACGGACGGGGGATGGATGACTTTGAGTTGACGCAGCAGGTAGTCCGTTTCGGTGGCCTGCCGGAGGGCGGCGCGCAGGTTGGCGTATTTTTGCAGCGGCTCGGCGGACTGCTCGGCGGTGGCCATCAGGAAATGGACGCGGGCGGTTTGTTCGCCGATCTTGTCGCGGTAGAGGGCCGCGGTGGTGCGGCGTTCGAGGTAGGCGACGGCGTGGTAGCGCCCGTTGCGGTCTTTCCAGGCTTCGGCGTGCTGGATGTTGTAGAGGGTCTGGGAGGAGAGGATGTTGACGTCGGCGGTGAAGTCGGTGGTCCGTTCCAGCGAGCGGCCGGTTTCGTGGGTCTGGTCGATCATCCGCTCGTCGGATTCGATGTGCGCCTCGAAAACGCGCGAGAGGTTGGCGGCGGCGGCGTTTTCGGCGGCGTGGCGCGTGTCGCCCTCGCCGACGGCGGCGAGGTATTGGTTTTCGGGGTAGGCGCTCTTCGGGTTGGCCACCCAGTCGGGCGTCCGTCCGGTGAAGCTTGCGCAGCCGGAGAGCAGCGTGGGAACCAGCAGGGTCAACCATCCGTTTTTCCAGGCATCCATTCGTTCCGTCCTTTTAGTTGAGGTAGGCCGATTCAAGCACGTTGAGTTTTCCCGCTGCGATGGGGACGTTGATGCGCAGGTCGGTGTGGAGCAGCGACCCGTCGTGGCCGTAGTATTTGATCTTGATGTCGTAGGTGCCCGCTTCGAGATGGAGTTCCTGCATGGCGGCCTCGGCGGGGAAGAAGCGGGCCATGCGCAGGTCGGCGTTTTCGGTCTGGTCGGTGAGCATGTCGGTGGCGATGCGGGTGATGAACGAAAGCCCTTCGCCCATGTCCTGGGTCATCTGCTGCTTGGCCTGTTCGGAGGCCAGGCCCTTGGCGACGGCGCGCGTGACGGTTTTGAGGTAGATGAGCGGCATCTTGATGGCGAAGGTTTCGGTGGCGGCGTTTTCGAGGCTTTCGAGCCGCTGCAGGCCTTCCACCCACATGCCGGCCAGCTCCACTTCGATCCGGCCCACCTTCGATGGGCGTTTTTGGATGTGGGGGAGTTGGAACTTGAAGTGGTAGCCGGCGACCATGCCGGGCCAGGGGATGGCGGTCAGCCCTTCGAGGCCTTGCTTGCCGAGGTAGTTTTCCGCCGAACCGGCCAGAATGACGATGTTTTCCTCGGTGTGGATGAAGAAGGTCCGCGCCTTCTTGTCGGGGGCCAACCCGCTGAAGGCGATGATGTTGAGCCGCGCCAAGGGGGGCTGGAGGCGTTCGCTTGTGCGGGAAAAGTCGGGCGGTTCGAAGGGGTAGATGTCCGGCTGGAGCTTCCAGCCCTGGCCGATCCGTTCGAGGTCGATGCGGACGTCGTCCCATTTCCCTTCGTTGCGGTAGAGCAGCGCGCCGAGGTAGCGGCCGAGGGCCGATTCCACAAAGCGGCTTTTTCCCGGCTTGAAGGGCTCGTGCGTCTCTTCGGCCTCGTCGAGCTTGTGGGCGACCTTTTCATACTTGCTGCCGAGCTGGACCAGTTTCTGGTCGATGCGCCGGACCTCGACGAACGCCTCGTCGGGGCGGCCGAGGGCGAGATAGTTGAGCGCCTTGAAGGCGTTGAGGTAGATGTCCTCGTAGTCCTCGCCGGCATAGGCCAGCACATTGTCGTTGAGGATCAGCGAAGAGGCCGACCGGGTGAGGCTTTTTGTGAAGTTTTCCTCGATGGCGCGCTCGGCCATTTCGAGGAATTCGTTGCTCTTTTCGTGGTCGCCGTTCCAGTGGTGGAGCATGCCGGCGTCGAGGTAGTAGACGACGCGGTTGTTGTAGCCATAGGCCTTCTCCTTGGCGCTTTCGACGCGGGCGAGGGCGGAGGCGTAGTCGGCCCGCGCGAGCATGTCGTCCGTGCCGGCATAGTGCGTCTTGTCGGTCCGCAGGCTCGCGCAACCTGTCAGGAGCAGCAGGCTGGCGAACAGGGATTTCCAAGGAATAGGCATGGACGTCGGTGCGCGGGACCGGGGTGACGCGCACAGGGGCGCTTTACCACTTCATGCTGCGTTTCTTGACGTATTTCTTGATCTTCTTGCTGCCGATCCACACCTTTTCGTTGCTCTCCAGATGCACGAGTTCCATGTCGACCTGGTAGAACTTGACCGATTCCTTGCCTTCCTGGTCGATGATGGTCTTGATGCTGCCCTGGAGCATGTAGTCGGCCCCGGTCTCGGCGGCGAGGCGCTTCTGGGTCTCCTCGCGGGCCCAGGTCTGCTGCTCGGTGCGTTCGTCGCGCAATTCGCCGCGTTCGATCTTGCTGGCCACGAAGGTGACGCGCCCGTTGTTGATCAGCTCCCGCTCGAAATCCTTGACGAAGGTGCCGGTTTCGATGTGCTCGGAGCTGAGGTTGCGGATGGTGCCGACGATGACGACGGGCTTTTTGCCGTTCTTGGAGGTGTATTCCTCGACCCACGGGCGGTTGGCGATGTCGGTGACCATTTCGGCCGAAACCAGCTGCGAATCGGTGTCGTTCCACCGGCCGGAAAGGTCGATCGTCTCATCGACGGCCACGCGCTTGACCTTGGTCTTGCATCCAGCCAGCGCGACGACGGACACGAGGGCGAGGGTGAACAGCAGGCGTCTTTTGCTCATGGGGTCTCCTTGGGGTTCCTTGTCATAAAACTCGTCAAAAGAGTATGGGGGAAAGGCCGCGTGGTCAATGGCAACCTCTCCTACTTCACCAGCTCGGCCACGATGGCGTCGAAGTCGGGATCGCGGATCAGGACGGCGATCTTGTCGGTGCTGAGCAGCTGCTTGGCCTTGAGGTTTTGCAGGCTCGCCTGGATGGCGGGGTTCGAGCCGAACCGGGAGAGCCGCTCACAAAGGTCGGATTTCTTCTCCTGGCCGGAAAGGATGCCGAGGTCGCGCAGCTCGTCGAGGGTGGCGCGGTCGGTGAACAATTGCTGCATTTCCGGGCTTTGCTCGATGCGGGCGGGATCGCCGCTCAGCAGGGTTTCGGCGAACGACGGGCTGGAGATCAGCTGCTGGACGGAATCGGCCGCGAGGATGTTCTTCAGGTAGGCCATGCCGGCGGCGGGGTTGCTGACCACGCGCGCCACGGCCGCCGACCGGGAGGCGTCGCCCCGCCATGCGGTGGATCGGTACACCCCTTCGTAGACCACGCGGCGGGCGGTTTGGGCAAACCACGATTGCCCGGCGCCGGGAATCTGGTGCCCGGAGACGCCCACCATGAACAGGTCGCCCAGCCAGAAGAGGAAGACCATCGAGAAGAAGCCGGCCAAAAGGTTGATCGACCCGCCGCCGAGGCGGCTGTACCACGGCAGGCGGAAGTTTTCCTTCTGTTCGCGGTGTTTATGGTGCGCGCGGATTTCCCACATCACCACGTGGAAGCCGAACGAGATGAGGGCGAAGGTCAGGCCGGCGATGACGGGGATGGTGACGATCCGCGGGCGGTTGGCAACCTCGCCGATCCAGTAGCCGAGGTAGCGCCCGGCCAGGTAGGCGACGCCGTACGCGAGCACGACGCGCACCACGCCGAGCAGGGAGAGCAGGCTGCCCTTGCGCCAACCCGACATCAGGAAAAACAGAAATCCAACCACGGCCATTGCATCGATCACGATATGCATGCGACAAATCCCTTCTGGAAATAAACGCGCACAGGATAGTTTGTTATCCGTAATGCCGAAAGCCAAAAACGAGTGCGAAACCCGTTCTGCCGCCGCCAGCCCCATCCGGACGGGAAAATGAACACGAAGCCACCAAGAACCCCTAGCGCGGCAGAGCCGCAACCAAAATCACACCACAGTGGTCACGGAGGACAACGGAGGCATGTTTTAAAAACTCCACACCTCTGTGCCCTCTAGCGAAGCGAGTGGTAAGAAATCTATTCAGGAAAACAAGAAGTCGGCGGATAGTATTACAAAAGGCACCGTCGGAGCCTCTCGGCTTGGTGGTTATACAACGCTGTTTTTTTGGATCCTTTTCCTGACAGGTTGTAGGGCGGTTCACCCGACCCGCCGATGGCCGGTGGGGTCACCGGCCCCACAGGGGGTGATCGGGTGCCCCCTCTGGTAAAAATCCGCAACCAAGTATTTCCAACCGCCGGGTTTTGCGGATAGAGTGACCGGGTTTTATGGGGCGTGCCCGGGGATCGCCACAGGTGGCGGCGGGGCCAAGCCGGAAACAATGCGCGGTGAAATCGGGCAAGTTAGGATTCTAAAATTCATTGGCTGACCCCTTTACTGACCCCTTTATGAACAACATAAACCAAATGCTTTGCACAACTGGACAACGGCGAGCAACCCGGGTGTTACTCCAATTCTGCCGCTTGCATCAGGCACCTTCTGGCTGGATTGATCGTCTCGAACAAATCCTCCAAGCTTTGGAAACTTCGGATTCAGAAGAAGTGAAGAGACTATATCCAATCTTTCGGGGTGGCGGCATGGGATCATTTCTCGACTGGTATCCTGTGGCAGCCAACGAGAATGAAGACAACGAATACACTGAAACAATGCTCTGGGCTCTTCGGTCTTACTGGAATGAACTAATGAGGCCATTTGAAGAAAAATAGGCAGAACAATCGGTTTCACCCTATCGCATGCTCCGCGCGCTCAGGGTGATCCGTGACGTTCGAAGGAAAAAAATATGGACATTGAAATCATAAGCAAAATCTATCTGCCATCTGTGATGTCACTATTTCTGGCATACATCGCCTACCAACAACTCTCAACAAATAAAAAGAAACTTAAGTTAGACTTATACCACAAGCGGTTTGACATATATTCTGTCGCCTTAAAATTCTACAGCGAAGTAGTGGTCAGTAAAATTACACAAGAAACTCATAGGGATTTTATTGAGGCAAAAAATGCATCCTCATTTCTCTTTTCCAAAGATCCCTCGATTCCCGAGTTGTTAAATGAAATGCATTTTCGTTCATTCAAAATTTCAGGCTTCACAGACCTTAAATCTGTACCTGTTTCAAATCCTGAAGCATTCCAGAAGATGCACAATGACACGATGGATACTCAAAGTTGGTTTGATAGAGCAATTGAGGATTTAAGGGTAAAAATGGGGAACCATTTAAACCTGTAAATAATATTCGAACAATAGAGGAATAGATGCTCATGACTGAGGTACGAAGGACTGAGCTTCTATTCGGAGGTTCCAGAAGCGGCTGCGTAAAAGGGGTCAGTCCTCGGAAATGAGTAAATACTAAAAACACTTCGACCGAGGAGTGACCGCATATCCCGATCCCACATCCGGATATGACCGAAGGCTCGGTTTAAAAGCAGCGTGTTCCCCCTCTTTGTGTTCCTTGTGTTCTTTGCGGTGAATCAAAATCTAGTTTCCGGATCCATGGCGGCTCGCCCGGCGGTCGGGCCCTGCCTTCTGAAGGGGAATTTGAGAGGGATGTTGGAAAAAAAACCAAGGGAAACCCCTTATCGAAGGGCTAAACCAGAACGAGTCGAAGCAGCGCGAAGGACGGTTATGGAATTTCTATATGCAGCGGAGTTGAAAAAGCGGTTTGACTGCTTTGGGCACTTTTATGAGCTGGGCCTGATGAACGGCGAGGTGGCCAAGTGCCGCAGCGTGCTTGAGATTGTCGATGGCACGGTGCCTCGCACGGATCTGTCCGCCATTTCCGAAATGCCGCCCGATGTGGTGGTGGTGATGATGAATCCCGGCTCGTCGCATCCCACGGTGGCGGGGCATGTCGATGAGCGGATCGACTATCCGCAGGGCGGGGCGCCGCGCCGCAAGGCGCTGGTGCCGACCCGCCCCGACAATACGCAATACCAGGTCATGCGCGTGGCGGTGGCGCAGGGATGGAGCCATATCCGCGTGTTAAACCTTTCCGACCTGCGCGATCCTAAATCCGGCAGCTTCCTGCAAAAGACCGAAGCGCTCGCAGGGATCATTGGCGGGAATGCGCACAGCATTTTTTGCGCGGAGCGCGCGGCCGAATGCGCCCAGGCGCTCAAGCGCCGACGCCCGACGCCCGTTTTGCTGGGGTGGGGGCAGGATGCCGGGTTGATCCCCCTGGCCCGCCAGTGCCTGGGCCGGCTCGGGGCGGAGGCCACCTGCACCGTTGCTTCCGACGTCCATCCGCTGCTCAACGCCCATCCGAGCCCGATGCTCCAATCCAAGAAACTCCAGTGGCTGGAAGGGATGCTTGCGGCGCTGGATGCCCGCCAAGCTGGTTCGGTTTGATCCTTGAATGGCGGGTTTTGGTATGCATGATACCCGGCTATTGATTATTTCATAACCAGAAAGATATCGCCATGATCCGCTATTTCTTGTTGGTCGCATTGTGCGTATCGACCGGGTGCCAAACCACCCAGACCACGGTTGCGGGGCCTCGCGTGGCAACCGAACCTTTCAGCCGCATCGAGCAGCTCTCGATCTTCGTCGAAAGCTACTTGGACACCTACGACCTCGTGGTTCAGCGGGCCGCGCTCGAAAAAGATGCCGCCGGCAACGGCGATTGGGCGATCCTAGGGGCGCCGCGCATTACGGGATATTCCGAACGATGGCTCGCGAAGCTCTCCGACCAGGAACTTTCCGGTTACGCCTCCAAATCCCTCTACCTGTTGAACGGCGAGGTGGTCGAGCTGACGGTGCGGCCCGGGATCCAGCTGATGGCCAAGGTGATTCCGCAAAAGGGCAACCTCATCCGGGTGGTCGGCATCTATTCCCAGGCCGAGGTGACCGCCCACGGGTTGGAGGAATTCACGCTGCCCTTCGATACGGAATGCGCCACGGGATCGCGCATCGTCTTTTACCGCAAGGAATTTTATCGCGGTTCATCCGCAACGCCGTAGCCGGCCAGGATCGCAATGGAACGGATCTCCTTGGACGCACTTCCCGCGCTGGGCGTATCGCACAACGGGCGCATCCGCAAGCGGGTGTGGATCGCCCCGGGACGGTTGGATCCGGTCGTCCAATATGCGCGCGCCGTCTTTCCGCCCGGCGAGTCGGCCCCCGCGCATGCCCACGCCGACATGGCCGAGGTTTTCACGGCCGAGTCCGGCAGCGGCGAAATCCGCATCAACGGCAAAGCCCACGCCTTTGCCGCCGGCACGACCATCATCGTCGAGCCCGGTGAAACCCACGAAATCGCCAACACCGGCGCGTCCGAGCTGGTCGTGACCTATTTTGGCGTGCGCGTGCGGTAGCCGGCGTTTTTTCTACAAGCCCGCAAAGGGATTGTTGCCGAAGCCCGCCGGTTTTTGCGGACGGTTGTCGCGCGGCTGGTTTTGCGGACGGGTTGGCGGGCGCTGGCCGGGCGGTGGTCTTTGGTCGCCGGACGGTTTCGCGGCGCCTTTCTTCTTGGCCGAGAGCGCGATGCGCTTGCGCTGGAGATCGACTTCCAAAACGCGGACATCGATGCGGTCGCCGGCTTGCACCACTTCCGCCGGATCTTTGATGTAGCGGTCGGCCAGTTCGGAAATATGCACCAGTCCGTCCTGGTGGACGCCGATATCGACGAAGGCACCGAAGGCGGTGACGTTGGTGACGACGCCCTTCAGTTCCATGCCCTCCTTGAGATCCTTCATCTCCATCACATCGTCGCGGAATCCGACCGCCTCGAACTGTTCGCGCGGGTCGCGGCCGGGCTTTTTCAGCTCGTCGATGATGTCCTTGAGGGTCGGCTCGCCGACCTCCGGGGTGATGTAGTTGGCAATCTTCACCTTGCTGACGATCTCGACGTTGCCAACCAGGTTGGCGAGCGGCGCGCCGAGGTCGGCGGCGATCTGCTCGACGAGCGCATAGCGCTCCGGATGGACAGCGGAGGCATCGAGCGGCTGGTTTCCGCCGCGGATGCGCAAGAAGCCGGCGGCCTGCTCGAAGGCGCGCGGCCCGAGCCCGGAAACCTTCATCAGTTCGGTGCGGCTGCGGAAGGCGCCGTGGGCGTTGCGGTGCTCCACGATCTTTTTCGCGAGGCTTTCGCCAATGCCCGCCACGCGCGAGAGCAGGGGGGCGCTGGCGGTGTTGAGTTCGACGCCGACGTGGTTGACGCAGCTGACGACCACTTCGTCGAGCTTGTCCTTGAGCAGTTGCTGGTAGACATCGTGCTGGTATTGCCCGACGCCGATGGACTTCGGATCGACCTTCACCAGTTCGGCCAGCGGATCCTGGAGGCGGCGGGCGATCGAGATCGCGCCGCGGATGGTCAGGTCGAGGTCGGGGAACTCCTCGCGCGCAACGGGCGATGCGCTGTAGACCGACGCGCCGGATTCGCTGACGGAGACGACGGCGATGCTTTTTTTCATCTCCTTGAGCAGCGATTTAACGAACGCTTCGGTTTCGCGCCCGGCGGTGCCGTTGCCGACGGCGATGGCCTGGGGCTGGTGTTTTTCGAGGAAGGCGGCGAGCGCGGTTTTGGCCTGCCGGTCTTTTTCGGTGCCTTGGCCGGGATAGATCGTGACGGTGTCGAGGTATTTTCCGGTGGCGTCGAGCGCGACGCATTTGCAGCCGGTGCGCAGGCCGGGGTCGATGCCGACGACCGGCTTTTCGCCGTAGGGGGCGGCGAGCAGCAGGTTGCGCAGGTTTTTGGCGAAGATTTCGACGGCGGCGCGGTCGGCCTTCATCTTCATTTCGACGGAGACGTCGATCTCGACGCTGGTGGCGAGCAGGCGCTTGTAGGCGTCGAGGACCGCCTTTTCGAGTTCGGGGAAAAACGGCGAGGCCGGGTTGGCGGCGCAGAGCTGCTTGATGCGCTCGATCCGCGGCTCGGCGTCGATCTGGAGCTTGCGGCGCAGGACGCCTTCGGTTTCGCCGCGGCGGATGGCGAGGTAGCGGTGCGAGGGTATCGCTTCGATCGGCTGCGAGAAGTCGAAGTAGTCCTTGTACTTCGAGTTTTCGTCGGGGTCGGGCACGGCGGGCGCAGAGGAGATGGTGCCGGTCTTGAAGTAGGCCTCGCGGACGAGCGCGC
>JBGSLE010000091.1:0-4740 GCA_041740875.1 Pontiella sp.
TTCCTCGACCAGGCCGGCGGCATACATGCGCCCGACGCGTTCGGCGATGCGGCGATGCAGCTCGGCGCGTTCGATGCGCAACCCAACGAGGGTCGGCTTGGGATTTGAATTCCATGACCCGAATTGCGGACGGTTCGGCGACCCGTCCCTACCATCTGCGCGTTCGATCGCTCGGATGAGGCGGCGCGGGTTCAGGCGGTCATCGGGCGGAAGCCCTTCGTACAGGTCGGTGGCTTCGGTGCGGGCGCGCCGTTCCAAAGCCTGGAAATCGAGCGCTTCGAGTTCGGCGCGCAGGGCTTCGTTTTCGGGCGGAACATCGTCGAACCCCTCGGTCAGGCACTTGACGTAGAGGCCGGTGCCCCCGGTGACGAGGATTTCCCGGCCCGGGTCGAAGGCCGGGCGGACGGCTTCGAGGTAGGCGGCGACGCTAAACTTTTCGGACGGGTCGGCAAGGTCGATCCCCGCATAGTCCACCCGCGCGCGCTCGGCGGCGGAAGGCTTGGCGGTGCCGATATCCATGCCGCGGTAGAGGTTCATCGAATCGGCGGAAACGATGCGCTGCCCATGGCGTTCGGCGATGTATTGGGCCACCGCGCTTTTGCCCGATGCGGTTGGGCCGACTAGAAAAAAAGCATGGGGCATGGAGCATGGGGCATGGAGGTCCAGGCTATCCATCCCCCTGCTCCCCGCTCCCAGCTCCCTGCCCTTCCTTTTTCTGGAAGAGGTTGGTGAGGATGTAGAGGCCGACGGCGATGCAGATGGCGGAGTCGGCGACGTTGAACGAGGGGTAGTGGTAGGATCCGAACTGGAAGTCGAGGAAGTCGGTCACCCAGCCGAAGCGGATGCGGTCGACCAGGTTGCCGGCGATGCCGCCGAGCATGAGGCCCAGCAGCACCCGGTGCGAGAGCTGCTGCTCGAGGAAGGTGCGGCGGTAGACCACCAGCATCGCCATCACCGCCACGGAGATGAGGATGAGGATGATGCCGTGGCCGCTGAGGATATTCCACGCCGCGCCGTCGTTGCGGACATAGACGAGATTGAAGAAGCCCTCGACGACGGGTCGGGATTCGCCATAGACGAAGCAGGCGCGCACGGCCTGCTTGGTAAGCTGGTCCAGCACCAGCACCGCCAATCCCACCAGCAGAACGAGCATTGCGGGCGCTCCCGTTGGGCTTGTTACATGCCGTGGATGGTCTGGCCGAAGGGGCGGTAGGTCTTGCGGCCCTTCTCCAGTTCGGCCTGGGCCTGGACGGAGTAGCGGACGTAGGGCAACGCCTCGAGGCGCTCGAAGTTGATCGGCAATTCGGTCATTTCGCAAAGGCCGTAGCTGCCCTTTTCGATGCGCCGGATGGCTTCGTCGATCTCGAACAGCACATCCTGCTCGTTGCTGAGCTGGTTGAGGGCGAACTCGCGGTCGAAGGTGTCGGTACCCTGGTCGGTGATCGAGGGATCGGGGTCGCTATGGCTGAGCGAATCGCGGTTGATCGAGATGATTTCACCGGTGACTCGCTCGCGCAATTCAAGCAGGCGGGAGAGCTGCTGCTTGAGCTGTTTGGAGGTGAAATGCTTATTCTTGCCGATCTTGCCGGTCAGCGGACCTTCGCTCGTCATGATCACGGGTCCGGAAACCGCTTTCTTATCGGCGGAAGCCGTCGTGGCCGGTTCTTTTTTGGCGGTCTTTTTCGTAGGCATTTTAAACTGGTCTCCAATCCGATATCCGACCCCCTGGCCGGATGAAAGGGTTGCGTATTTAGCATCTGACCCCACCCCTGTCAACCCGCATAAGGAGCTGATTTCCAGACGGTGGATGGGCACTCTTCGCGGTGCGCTCGTTAGCTCAAGCGGTGGTTATGGACACGGAGCAGGCATGTCCGTTCAAATCCCATGCCGTTCCGTCCTCCCCGACCGTCCCGGCTTCGCACGAAAGGGCCAGCGTTTCCGCCTCGACATAGCGGCGGTGGGCGGATACCGCCAGGGCCACCGCATCGTCTGCGGCGAAGGCGATGCGGATGCGCTGCGTCACTTCCAGATCCATCTCCTTGCGCATGTTCTGGATCTTGCTGACAAACTCGCGCGCCAGCCCTTCGCAAACCAAGTCGTCGTCGAGCTGCGTGTCGAGGCCGACCACCAGCGACCCCACCGCGCTGACGGCCATGCCCGGCTTCGGGGTGCGGACCACATCGATGTCGGCAGCGGTCAGCGCGACGGTTTGGCCGTCCATTGCGACCGTGACGGTCTGGCCGCCGGAAATCGCGGCGATCTGCGGTCCCGTCAGGCTGTTGATCAACGGCACCGCCTTCTTCATCATCGGGCCGAGCTTCGGGCCGAGCTGCTTGAAGTTGGGCTTGGCCTGGATGGTGGCGAGCGCCGAGGCGTCGGTCGAAAAGACCACCTCGCGCACGTTGAGTTCGTCGGCGATCAGCCCTTCGAGTTCCTGGATGTTGGCCAGCAGGGCCTGGTCTTCGCAGACGACATGCATTTTCGCGAGCGGCTGGCGGTTCTTGATCTTGTATTCGGCGCGCAGCGTGCGGCCCTGCTCGACGGCGTTCATCACCAGCGCCATCTGCGCCTCCAGCACCGGATCGCGCTTGGCATCGGCGGCGGTCGGGAAATCGCAAAGGTGGACGGATTCGGGCATGCCGTCCATTTTCAGGTTTTGGTAGATCGCCTCGGAGATGAACGGCGTGAAGGGCGCGGCGATCTTGCAGAGGCCGAGCAGCACGTCGTAGAGGGTGGAATAGGCCTGCGCCTTGTCGGCGTCGTCGTCGGTCTTCCAGAAGCGGCGGCGCGAGCGTCGGATGTACCAGTTGGTCAAATCCTCGATGAACTGGACGAACGGGCGGACGGCGGCCTGGAGGTCGTAGCGGTCCATCGCCTCGGTCACCTGCTGCTCCAGCCGCGCGAGCGAGCTTTGGATCCAGCGGTCCATCAGGTTGTCGCGGGCCGGAACCGCCTGCTCCGGCGTCCAGTGGTCGACCTTGGCGTAGGTGACGAAAAAGCTGTAGGCGTTCCACCACGGCAGCAGCAGGTGGCGGAGCGCGTGCTTCACGCCCTCCTCCGAGAAGCGCAGCGACTCGGCGCGCACAACCGGCGAGTTGACCATGTAGAGGCGCAGCGCGTCGGCGCCGTATTCGTTGATGACGTGGACGGGGTCGGGGTAGTTCTTTAGCCGCTTGCTCATCTTGAGCCCGTCTTCGGCCAGCACCAGGCCGTTGACCACCACGTTGCGGAAGGCCGGCTTGCCGAAGAGCGCCGTCGAAAGCACCATCAGCGTGTAGAACCAGCCGCGGGTCTGGTCGAGCCCTTCGGCGATTAAGTCGGCCGGGAAGTTGGCCTCGAAATGGTCCTTGTTTTCAAAGGGATAGTGGTTTTGGGCGTAGGGCATCGCGCCGGACTCGAACCAGCAGTCGAGCACCTCGGGCGTGCGCTTGTAGGTCTTGCCGTCCTTGACGATGACGATCTGGTCGACGAAGTGCTTGTGCAAATCTTCGACCTTCTGGCCGGAGAGGTCCTCCAGCTCCTGGATCGACGCAACGCAGAGCATGTCGTCCTTGTCGTCGATGTTCACCCATACCGGAATGCACGAACCCCAGAAGCGGTTGCGGCTGATGTTCCAGTCCTTGGCCTCGGCCAGCCAGTTGGCGAAGCGCTTTTCGCCGACGTGGTCGGGCATCCAGTGAACCCCCGCGTTGTTGGCGAGCATCGCCTCGCGCAGGTCCTCGACGCGGACATACCAGGCGTCGATGGCGCGGTAGATCAGCGGCGTGTCGGTCCGCTCGCAGAAGGGGTAGCTGTGCTGGATCGTCGATTGGTGGATCAGCTTGCCGGCATGCTTGAGCGCCTTGATGATCGCCTTGTCGGCCTCCTTGCAGAATTCGCCCGCGTAGTCCGGCACCTGCGCGGTAAACCGGCAGTCGTCGTCGAGCGGATCGACCAGCGGGATGCCCGCCTCGCGGCAGACGCGGTAGTCGTCCTCGCCATAGGCCGGGGCCAGATGGACGATCCCGGTGCCGTCCTCCGTCGAAACGAAGCCATCGACCAGGATTTTGAAGGAGTTGGGGTTTTGCGCGAAAAAGTCGAAGATCGGCTCGTATCCAATGCCCGCCAGCTCGCGGCCCTGGTAGGACTTGAGGATTTCGTACTCCTCCGCCGACTTGTAGTAGGCCGCAAGGCGCGCCGCCGCCAAGACAAAGATTTCGTGCGTCTCCCGGTCCTTGATCGCCACGTATTCGATCGCCGGCCCGGCGCAGATCGCCAGGTTCGAGGGCAGCGTCCACGGCGTCGTCGTCCAGATCAGCGCGCAGGCGTTCTCGAATTCGAACTCCTTCAGGCGGACGCGGACGGTCACCGCCGGATCCTGCACATCCTGGTAGTTCCGCCCCGCCTCGAAGTTGGAGAGCGGCGTGTTGAGCTTCCAGCTATAGGGCATGATGCGGTGCGCCTTGTAGATGCGCCCCTGCTTCCACAATTCCGAAAAGACCCACCAGACGGTCTCCATGAAGGAGGCATCCATCGTCTTGTAGTCGTTTTTGAAATCGACCCAGCGCCCCATGCGGGTGACGGTCTTTTCCCACTCCTCGACATATTTGGTGACCATCGAGCGGCACTGTTCGTTGAAGACGCCGACGCCCGCTTCGACAATCGCCGGCGCACCGGCGAGACCGAGAGCTTCCTGAGCCAGCGCTTCGATCGGCAAACCGTGACAGTCCCAGCCGAAACGGCGCTCGACACGATGGCCGC
>JBGSLE010000092.1:0-31041 GCA_041740875.1 Pontiella sp.
CACGTCGCCCCGCTCGACCGCATCCTCCTCGGCCCCCGCTCGACCTACCGCTACCGCTATTGGCTGGCGGTCGGCACCGAGGCGCAACTGGCCGCGCGCCTCGATGCGCTTCTAAAAAAACATGCCGGCGAATCCGCCGAACTGATTAATCCCTAACCTGCTTTAAGAAGGAATCCCTCCATGGCAAAAAAACAAACAATCCTCCTCTGCGCCTTGGCATGCCTGTGTTGCGCCCGCCCGTTTGCGGAGACCAAAACGGCGGCGCCCAACATCATCGTCATTCTCGCCGACGACCTGGGCTATAGCGACCTCGGCTGCTACGGCGGGGAGATGGCCACGCCCGCGCTCGACCGGCTGGCCGAGGAGGGCATTCGCATGTCGCATTTCCACAACGGCGGCATGTGCGTGCTCTCGCGTTCCTGCCTGATGACCGGAAACTATTATCCAAAAATGAAAAAGGATTTTGCCCGGACCCCGATTCTGCCGGAGCTACTCAAGGAAAAGGGCTACCGCACGGCGCTGATCGGAAAATGGCACCTGCGCGGGCATCCGTTGGATCGTGGCTTCGACCGCTTTTTTGGATACCTCGGCGGTGCCGGAACCCACTTCGGCAAGTTCAAGGGCTACCAGCTCGACCGCGAGGATTTCGACGGTTTTGGCAAGGACTTCTACAGCGCCGACGCCCAGACCGACCATGCGATCGACTTCATCGAAAACCCGGCGAAAGGCGCGGCGAAAAAGCCGTTTTTCCTCTACCTCTCCTATCAGACGCCGCATAGCCCGTTGATGGCACCCAAGGAAGACATCATGAAAAACCGGGGGAGCTATCTTGCGGGCTGGCAGGCGGTGCGCGAAGCGCGGTTTGCGCGGCAAAAGCAAATGGGGATTGTGCCCGCCAACGCAACGCTGCCGGACTATCCCAAAAACCTGCCGGCATGGGAGTCGCTTTCCCCCGAGCAAAAGGATCTCGAAGACCTGCGCATGTCCGTCTATGCCGCCATGGTGGAACGGATGGACCAAGGGATTCTGCGGGTCATGAAAACGCTGGAAGCCACCGGACAGGCCGACAACACATTGATCCTGTTCATGAGCGACAACGGGACCGATCCCTTCTCGTCGGCCGATGCGAACATGCTGAAAAAAGGGTTGCTACCGGGCGATCCCAACACCAACTACCAGCCGGGCATCGGCTGGGCCTATGCGTCCGTAACCCCGTGGCGGCAATACAAGGTGAGCCAGCACCGCGGCGGCATCACCACCGGAGCCATTGCCTGGTGGCCGGGACGCACCGGCAAGCCCGGCAGGATCACCCACGGCCCAGTCCACATGATCGATGTGCTGCCAACCATGATGGAGGTGGTCGGCGTTCCGCCCTCAAAACCCAAGGTTGACGGCGAGTCCTTTCTACCGCTGTTGCTGGGATCGGACTGGAAGCGCAAAGAGCCGCTCTATTTCCAATTCGTGGACAACCGCGCCATCCGCACCGAAGAGTGGACCTTGGCCGAAGTCGACCTCTCCGGCTGGCAGTTGTACCGCGCCAAGGACGACCCGCTGGAAAACCGCGATCTGTCCGCCCAGTATCCGGAAATCGTCGCCACGCTCGACAGGCAATGGAACTCATGGTGGACCGAAAACAGCGGCGAAGATTCGTACAGCCCGACGCCAACCAGCGCACCGGGAACCTCCTATTCACCGCAGGGCGACCGGGGAACCGGCTTGCCCTACGTCCCCAGCGCCATGCCGTCCAACTTGAAAAACCGCTACCCCATCGGAAGGAAATAACCATGAACAGCACGATTGCCCGCAAGGGTTTGATTATCGGACTGGTTGCCGGATGCTGCGGCGTTCGTGGCCAGGTGGAAGCGCAGACGCACATCGTCGGCCCGCTCGTCGAACACCGGATCGCGCCGGTGGGCATCGATACGGCCAAACCCCGCTTTTCATGGAAGCTGCAGGGAACCGCCAACGGACTCCGGCAGGCGGCGTACCAGATCGAGGTCACCACCGCCAACCGCACTGTGATGTGGGATTCCGGCTGGGTAAATTCCGACCAAAGCCATCTGGTGGCCTATGCGGGCCAGCCGCTTAAATCCAGTACGGACTACCACTGGCGGGTGCGGATCAAGGATCCGTCTGGAGCCGAATCGGCGTGGAGCGAACCGGCCCGCTGGGTGACCGGCCTGCTGGATGTCGAAAAGGAATTCACCGCCAGCTGGATCGGATTGGATGAGCCCGACCCCTTAACACCGGCGGGCGAAGCGTGGTTCAACATTGAAAACGCCCAATGGATTTGCCACCCCGACATCAAGCCGAACAAGGATTCCGTCGCCATCTACCGCAAGACGATCGACCTGCCGGCCAACACCGTGCGCGTCACGGTCGGCATGGAGTGCAACTTTTCCGGACAGCTCTCCCTCAACGGCGCAACCCTGCTGCAAGGCGGACGCATGGAGCTTCCAAGCTATCTGGATCTCACCCCGTGGATTCGCCCGGGCGCAAACGAACTCTCCGTGGTCGTCGATGGATGCAGCCACAGGGAGCACCCCGGCCTGATTATCGCGTTGCGCATCGAGCAGCCGAACGGCAACATTTCGCACCTCTATACGGACGGCTCCTGGGAAGCCACCATGGCTCAACGCACCAACTGGAAACCGGTCAAGGAACTCGGCAAGCCCGGTGCGGAAAATACAACCGGAGAAGGAAAAGGGCCGTTGGCGCATCCCAAATTCACCACCAAGGTTTTTTCGCCGCCCGCTGTCTATCTGCGCAACGAGATCCAATTGGACAAACCGGTGCGGCTGGCCGTCTTCCACGGCACGGCACAGGGATTGTATGATTTAGAGATCAATGGTCGCCGCATGACCCCGGCGGGATTCCAGCCGGGCTGGACGCAATTTGAAAAGCACATCGGCTACACCAGCACCGACATCACGGCGGCACTGGTTCCGGGCAAAAACGCCATCGGTGCCATTCTGGGCGACGGCTGGTTCCGCGGCAACCTGCTCTGGTTTGGGCGCGAACGGTTCGGCAAAAATATCCGCTTCGCCGGACGCCTGGATGTGGAATATGCCGATGGCAGCCGCGCCGCGTTCCTCACCGATCCAACGTGGAAGGCCAGCTACGGCCCCATCCTGCAATCCGACATCATGAACGGCGAAATCCATGACGCCCGCAAGGAGCTGGCCGGATGGAACCGTCCAAACTCCCACGACTCCGCCTGGCGTCCAGTCGTGGCGAGCGAGCCGGAGCTAAAGGGCTTTGCCTTGCGGGCCTATCCGACCGACCCCGTCAAACCGGAAGGCGAACTAGTGCCCAAATCCATCACCGAACCAAAGCCGGGCATTCATGTGGTCGATTTTGGCCAAAACTTTGCCGGCTGGGCGCGGCTGAAGGTGAAGGGAAAAGCGGGACAGACCATCTATTTGCGCTTCGGCGAGGATATCAATCCGGACGGCACCGTCTATACCGCCAACCTGCGCGGGGTGAATCCGGCGGATCGCTACATCTGCAAGGGCGGCGACATGGAAACCTGGGAGCCGCGCTTTACCTACCACGGCTTCCGCTATGTCGAAATCCATGGACTCGCCGCCAAGCCGACGCCCGAAACCCTGACCGGCATCGTCGCCCATTCCGGCGGCCCGATCACCAGCAGCTTCGCCAGTTCGTCGCCCATGCTCGACCGCCTCTATAAAAACATCCAGTGGAGCCAACGCTCCAACTATTTCGAGACGATGACCGACTGCCCGCAGCGCGACGAACGCTACGGCTGGGTCGGCGACGCGCACTTTTTCCTCGCCACCTCCGCCTACAACCAGAACGGGGCGAGCTTCTTCAATAAATGGTTCGAGGATTGCGTCGATACGCAGAACGAAAAGAGCGGCAACATCAGCAACGGCGCGCCCGGCAACAAACCCGGCGCCGGCAATGCCCAGCTCGACTGGTCCGCCGCGATGGTCATCACCCCTTGGACGATCTGGCAGCGCTACGGCGATACACAGCCCATCCTCGACCGCTACGCCCAGCTTCGGCTCTACATGACCCAGTGGGAAAAGCTGATTAACCAGTTGGAGGACAACCCCGCCAACAAAAAAAAGGGCGGCTACAAGATCATCGGCGACTGGGTTTCGCTCGAAAAGGGCACCTCCAAACAGTTCATCGGGCGCATCATGGGCTACCAGCTCAGCCGGCAAATGACCGATTTTGCCCGCCTCGCCGGGAATAAGGCCGACGAAGCCACCTTCACCAAGCTGGCCGAACGCTATCGCGCCGAAATTCTCCGGATGCATATCCAGCCCGACGGAAAAATCACGGGCGACACCCAGTGCGCCTATGCCTACATCACCCGCCTCGGACTCTACGAACCGCCGCAGGAAAAGGCCATTCGCGAGCAGTTCCGCCGCCGGATGGAGGCCGACGCCTTCAGCGTGCAGACCGGCTTTCATGGCACCGGCCAGCTCTTGCAGGGACTGAGCGAAATCGGACTCGAAGACATTGCCGCCCAGACCGTGCTCAACGAAAAAGGACCCGGCTGGGGCGCGATGGTGCGGCGCGGCGCAACCACCATCTGGGAACGCTGGGAAAGCAAGGGCGATGACGGCTCGTTCTACAACCCGCACATGAACTCGTTTAACCACTACACCTTCGGCGGGTGTGGCGAATGGCTGATGGGCTATCTGGTCGGACTGCGCCCAGGAGCTCCGGGCTTCAAGACCATCCACGTAGAGCCGGTGGTCATCGAAGGAATCGACTGGGCCTCCGGCAGTTTCGAAAGCCCCTATGGCACGGTCTCCAACCGCTGGGAGCGCCAAGGCAATCGCATCGCGATGCAACTGGTGATTCCGCCCAACAGCACGGCGCGGGTCGTTCTGCCCGCAGGCGCAAAAAACATCGCCTTGGATGGAAAACCAGCAGGATCGGCGGCTTTGGAGGTCGGATCGGGCACCCATGCGTTTTCATGGGCGGAATAGCGCCGGGCGAAAAATAAGGCAAGGCGGCCACCGTCACCGGCTTTATTGCTGCTCCGGCTTGGGCGCGCGCGACATCAGATCCAGCACCGCCTGGCGCGGATCCTTGCCCGCATGGACCACCATGTTGACCTGTTCGGTGATCGGCACATCGACGCCATACTCGTCGGCCAGCGCCTTGGCGGCCTGGCAGTTCCAGACGCCTTCGGCCACCATCTTCATGCTGGCCATGATCGAGTCGAGGCTTTCGCCCTTGCCCAACCGTTCGCCGACGCCGCGGTTGCGGCTGTGACGGCTCATGCAGGTAACCATCAGGTCGCCGATACCGCTCAGTCCGGAAAAGGTTTCGGCCTTGGCGCCCAGCGCGGTGCCGAGGCGGGTGATTTCGGCGATGCCGCGGGTCATCAGCGCCGCCTTGCTGTTGTCGCCGAAACCCATGCCGTCGCTGATGCCGGCCGCAACGGCGATCACGTTCTTGAGCGCGCCGCCGAGTTCGACCCCGACGACGTCGTCCAGGGTGTAGACGCGGAAGGTGTCGTTGGTGAAAAGCTCCTGGATTTGCTCGGCCATGGCGTGGTCGCGGGCGGCGATGGCGACGGCGCAGGGAACGCCCCGGGCGACCTCCTCGGCGTGGCTCGGACCCGACAGCACCGCCACCGGGCGGCCGAGTATCTTTTCGGCGACGGCGCTCATGCGTTCGTGGCTCGTTTCATCCAGCCCCTTGGTGGCGCTGACCACGAGCGCCCCGGCGGGAATCAGCGGCTCGAAGGATTCGACGACGTGCTTGTAGAAGCGCGACGGCACCACCAGCACGACGAGTCCGGCCTCCCGGACCGCCTCCGTGCGGTCGGCCGTCCAGCGGATGGCCGGAGGAATTTCGACGCCGGGCAAATAGGTTTTGTTTTCGCCGCACGCGGCGACTTCGGCCAGGTATTCCGGGAAGGGGCCCCAAATGGCAACCTCGTGGCCGTTGCTGTGGAGCACCATTGCCAACGCCGTTCCCCAGCCGCCATCTCCAATCACTGCCACCTTCATGCCGCATTCTCCTTCTTTTTCCCGAACCGATGTTCCGTGCCGTTGAGCAACCGCCGGATGTTGGCGCGATGGAGCCAGACCACCAGCACCGCCAGCGCCGTCAGGGCCAGCTTGACCGCCAGCGGCTTGTCCATGAACCAAACGCTCGCGCCCACCAGCAAAGCCGCGAGGATCGAGGATAGCGAGACATAGCGGGAAACCGCCAGGCAGACGACCCAGCAAACAAAGCCGAAGGCCACCGCCAGCGGCGCGACGCCCAGCAGCATCCCGGCGCTTGTCGCCACGCCCTTGCCGCCCTTGAATTTCAAGTAGACCGGAAAGCTGTGGCCGAGGATCGCGGCCATGCCGAAGAGCACGCCATAGTCGCTACCGCAACCGGCGGCCAGCGGAAAAAAGTAGGCCGGGAGGAACCCCTTGAGCGCATCGAGCACGAGGGTGAAGACGCCCCACCCTTTCCCGACCACCCGGAAAACGTTGGTGGCGCCAATGTTGCCGCTCCCTTTTTCGCGTATGTCGATCCCCTGCGATTTGGCCACCAGCAGGCCAAACGGGATCGCGCCGAACAGATACGCCACAACCGTAAAGATCGCTATCTCCATAACCCCCTGCCCCTATCTGCCAAATAATTGGCGCCCTAGATTTTTCAGGTTGTCCTTGAGCGCCTCGTCTTCCCCGATCTCCTTGACGTGCTCGCCCAGGAGCTCGACCAACGCATCCGAGCTGGTCGAAGGAGGCGCGTTTGTAGCGGAAGGCAGACCGCCTGCCAAATCCTTTAGCACGCCTTCCGTGCCCGCCGAACCCTGGAGGATGGCGTCCAGCAGGGAGCGGGCGTTGTTGCCCAGCGCCGCGAACAGCATCGATGCCACATCGACCTCCGGCTCGTCGAGCGTGCCTTCGACCGGAACAACGAACCGCAGCGAACCGATCGAGCCCACGCCGCCGAGCCGCCGGGAGAGTTTGTCCTCCAATTGGATGTCGCGCACGTTCAGCGCGAACGCCGAATTGGTGAAGGCGTGGGCGCGGCAGTGTAAAGCCGGCTCAAGGCCGAACGGGGCCGAACGAATGCCCATCCGGCTGTAGGCCTTCGCCATGATGCGCGGGTCGATCTCCATCATCTGTCCGGAGAGGTCGAACGAAAGCGACTGCGGGTCGGTCACGGGAGCCAACGCCAGTTGGAGATCGGTCATGAACCGGGTCCGGTCGCTGCCCAGGGCGCCGTGCAAGGACAACGAACCCCACGGCACCTCGGGGCCGGCCTGCGTGGAGAGCCCCTCTCCTTCCATCGTAAGATCCAGGAGGATGTCCAATTCGGTGAACGTCATATCCAGATAGCGAACCGTGGCCTGGCCCACCAGCGCTTCGATGAGCACCTCCGGCAACGGCTCGGGCGGCTGTTCGGCGGGTGGGGTCGAGGGTGCGGTGGGTGGACGGCTGGGCACAGTCTCCGGCAGTGGCGCTTCGGTGGAGGGCGGCAGGGACGGTTCCGGCAATCCGGCCTGGAGATAGGCGAGGTTGATTTCCCCCTCCCGGTTGCGGATCACGTTCACCAGCGCATTCTCCAGCTCCACGCGCTGGATCCGCAGCGGCTTTTGTTTAATGAGCGACCGCATATCGACCTCGATGGAGATCCGTTCGGCCGAGGCGAGGTTTTCGAGCAGGAACCCGTCGGGGTTGCGCAATTCGACCTCCTTCAGGAACAGGTGCCCGCTGGCCAGGTTGATGGAAAGCCGCCCAATATGCGCGTCGATCCCCGTCTCCGCCTTCACCCGCGGCAGCACCACGTCGCGCATCGCCTTGGTCAGGCCGTAGAGCATCACGAGATGCAGGATCGCCAGGATGGCCGCCCCCAGCGCAAAGACCGAGCCGATCACTTTGAAGGTTGTTTTCATAGCTCCCCCGAAGGTTGAGTGCAAACGATACTAAAGCCGCCGGATTATGCCATGGATCGTTGCATAAAAATACCGCCTGCGCCGGTTTGCCTTGGCGGGCGCAAAGGCCTATGTTTTGCGGCCATGGGAATTTTTGGCAAGAAATTCACGATCGTGGTGGCGTGCAAGGCGAACATTACGCGCAGCGCCTACCTGCACGGCTACATGGAGCACTACCTGCGCGAACACCTCCCCCATGCGCGCAAAAAGGTGAGGATCAAGTCGGCCGGCGTGCAGGCGCGCCAAGGCAGCCAAGCCAGCCAGGTCGTCCAGCACGTCGCCCGCACCCGTGGATTCAGCCTCAAGGGCCACCGTTCCGACCCCTTCACCAAAAAGCTGGTGCGGCAGGCCGACATCATTCTTGTGATGGAGCAATACCAGAAGGACGCCCTGCTCGAACGCTTTCCCGAAGCGAAGCAAAAAACCTTCCGGCTGATGGAATACCTCTGGCACGGCGACCCCGATGAAATCCGCGACATCCCCGACCCCACCGGCCAAAACACCGCCGACTACGAGGAGTTCCTCGACGCCGCCCACGCCGAAGTCGACCGCATCTTCCGCGAACTCGGCCGCGCAGGGGTGGTCTGACCCAACCCGGCAGGGTTGGAAAAAAAACAAACACAAAGACACCAAGATCTCCAAGGTGCGCAACGCATCTATTTTGATCGCTTGACGCCGTCCTTGGTGCCTTCATGTTAAAAAAAATCCGTCGCCGCGAACCAGGAGGTTCATGCTGCCGGTCTTCAGCATGATGGATTTCTTTCCCTCAATCCACCTTCTGGAGGGCGAGGCTCTGTCCGAGCCGTTGTCGCATTGCAGCAGGTGGCTCGGACGGAGCCTCGCCCTCCATTTTGCGAACGTAGCGCAAGCGACCCGCTTGCTTCCGGTGGCACGATGCCCGTTCCGCTTGTAGGCCGGAACGTTTTCAAAAATGGTATTAGAGGAGCGAAAACATTGAAATACCATCCTTGATCAGGGGCAGAGGTGTTTTGGTGTAGGAACGTTTACCGGAACGAAGTGAAGGAAACGTTGCGCGCATGAATGGCTTCCTCTCGCACGGCACCGCTTCCCCTTCGGGGTAAGCAGTCCCACAACCGGAAAATCCAGTGGTGAAAACGGTACAATGGGAATTCGGCTCCCCTTAGGCGGCCCGGCCCCTTTTACTCGAAGGATGCCAGCAAGCCCTGCCAGTCAATGGGCTTCTGAACCTCCGGAATTATGCCGCAATCTTACCGTTTGCAATTCGTCATCCACAGATGACTCAGATTTGCACAGATTTCATGCGGAAAATGCGATTTGGAGTCACCCAAGTTCATTCCTCGGAACGAAGAGTATCCGTGATAATCCGCGACACGAAGTGAGGCTGGCTCGCCCCGTGAGCCGAGTTGGACTCGGCAACGAGGCCTCACTCGGAAGAGACGGCAGCAAAGCGGCAAATCTGTGGATAAGAGTCCGTTCAGGTAATGTTGCGGAATTTCACCTCCATCAACAGCTGAACCGCCTCGATCGCCTGTTTCAACCGCCAAAGCTCCAAATGCTGATTGCGGCCTAACTCATCCGCCCAGTCGCGCCCCCCCCCCCTCCGAAACCGTCCGCAAGCGCACTTTCCCCAAGCCATGCACAAACTGTTGCGCCCGACACACCATAAACACACCCGCATTTCCGGAAATGCCTTTATCGACCAAATACGCCGCATAACGCTGCCAAAACGCAATATCCTTCTCAGACATTTCCTGCGTCGGCTTGACACTTTTCATGCCTTTCATGTAGCCTTTTGATCAAAGTTAAATCATTTAAAATGACGCCGCCCCCAAAGGCGATCTAACTAAAATAGACCGCACAATGCAGTCTAATAAACTGTTCGGCAGAGAAAGATATGGAAAAAAATAAAGTCATAGGAATTTGCGTGGCCAGCCTTTGGTTTTCGATCTTGGATCAAATATTCCTCATCGATTCCGATATTTTATTCAGCCTTCCTATAATCATTTTTATCATTACTGCATTGTTGGCATCCATCTTCGTGTATCGAGAAAAAAGATGGGCCTATTGGTTAGCCTTAGTATTATCACTGCTTCAGGTTGGTCTATTTATATTTGAACAGATTGACACCCCGGGGCTGATGTTTTGGGATGAATTATATCCATTCATTACAAGTTTTAGTTCCATGTTATTAATCAGAAAGATAGCCGAACAAGGCAATTGAGAGGTACCTGTCAAGGCGGCAAAAATTTGATTGGTGAGGAGAAGTTTGTTTCCGCCTTAACAGGCCCCTCATTGTAAACATTCGGCAAAAAAGGAAGATGCAACCCTATGACGAGAAACAAGCAAAAGACGGGATATAATATCACCGGCCTGTTGTTTACGATTGCCGGACTCATCGGAGCGCTCACAAGAGACGTTTCTATCGGTATGATGAATATCGCCATTGGCATGATGTTTATCGCGCTTGCGGCACAGCAAGATCGCAAATCACAGCACGCCGAAACCGACCAATCAAAAAAACTAAGAATGAGAGACCCGAACCAATCAAGCGACCCTACGTGATGAACGCCCGGCAATTAAGTTGAAGCACAAGGCACGAGGGTCCTCTCAAACGTTAGCTACAAAATATGAACGAAGATCATCCTCAGATTTTTTATAAGTACACCACCATTGAAACGGCGGAGATTATCTTAAAGACAACCAAGTTAAGATGGTCTAGCCCAAGCATATTCAATGATTTGAATGAGTATCGTCGTATGCCGATTTTCTCTCCAGCACTAGAGGAAGATTGGGACGTGTATATCCGACGGGTGTGCGAGCATGCCTATGGATTGAGACACGAAAATATTTCTCATTATTCCGGCATCACCCAACGGTTAATATCCCTCGTAACCCTGATCAAACAACAAACCGAAACAATCGACGAGTTATATAATTTAATTCATAAAGAATGTCACGGGAATCAAGATGACATGACCAATATGCTTCGGGAATTCACCGAAGCTCTGAACATTCAACAATTTCGGAGAAAGGGTCAGTCCTTTGATATTTGTATCCGACGAAAACGCAAAGATCAGAGGGCTGACCGAATGGCACTGACTTAAGGGTTGTAGGGCTGGAATGGTTGAGTCTTCGAGACCTTCCAGCCTCAGTCGCTGGGCTCAGCATGCTACCTTCATTTGCAATGACTTGGCGACAATTCCAGCCCGTTGGACTGCGGCGGGACGCGAAGCGAGGCTGAACACCTGCAAGCCAACGTTTTCAACCATTCCCGCCCTACAACAGCAAAACGGGCTTAAGTCAGTGCCATTCGGGTCGGGCCGCTTGATTCATAGTTTCTGTTTGAACTCCACCCGCAACGCCGTTTCACCGGCCATTTTCACACTGGCGGCATTGTCCGATTAGGACAATCATTTCATGTTGGTGCATAAAACGGTCATTTGAGGCGCTGCCCGCCCTCTTTTCCGTGGCGTTTTGTGCCATGGTCAAGCGGACAGGGCCGGAGCAGGATGTTGGGCATGGGACGGCGAGGTCGCTTTCGTGCAGATCCAACCAGTCATTTATTGAGGCTTATCGCGAATGCAGTCTGCGTGATTCCTCTTACTCGACCGTCATGAGGAAAAAACCCAGGCTGAGCAGATAGCCGGTCAGGCCGATCAGCAGCAGCACCGTCGCGATTTTATAGAGCCGGGTCTTGGCGTCACGGCGCCGAATGTTCTGAATCAGCGTTTCATCCAGCGAGTCCGCCCGCCACGCCGTCATCCAGCGCAAATGCAGCGGCCCGGCCACGATGGCGGCCACGGAGGCCAGCACGAACAAAAGGCCAAAACCGATGAAGAAGCGGCTAAACGCGTTCGACTGCGCCATGCGCGGACCGGAAAAGCCGGTGATCGTCAGGCAGATGGTGGCAAGGCCCAGCAGCATTTGCGCGCGCATTTGCAGCAGGGCGAACGCCTCCCTTAAAAAGGCAAAGAGCGCGCCGTAGTCTTCGCCGTGGATCTCCTTGAGGAAGGCCAGTTCCTCTTCCGGGCTTAGCTTCCTAAACATGCGTCCTCCGATCTACAACCGCGGAATCGACAATCCGCCGTCCACATAGATCACCTGGCCGGTTGCGTACGGCAGGTCGCCGCGCGCCATGGCGGCGGCCAGCTTGCCGATGTCTTCCGGCAACCCCCAGCGCTTGAGCACGCACAGGTCGGTCTCGTGAATGAGCTTATCGTATTTACCGGTCACGCCGGCGGTCATATCGGTTTTGATGATGCCGGGACGGATTTCATAGACCGGGATGTTGAATTCGCCGAGCCGTGCGGCAAAGAGTCCGTTCATCATGCCGAGGCCGGCCTTGGAGATGCAGTAGTCGCCGCGATTGACCGAGACCACCGTGGCGGAGATCGAGCCGACGTTGATGATGCAGCCCGCGAACGAAGCATCCGCCTTTTTCTGCGCGACCATCCAGTTGGCCACGGCCTGCGTCAGGAAATAGGGCCCCTGCAAGTTGATCTTCATCACCCACTCGAAGCTCTCTTCGGTGGCCTCCAGGATGTCGGCCCGAACTTTGGGGGCGACGCCCGCGTTGTTGACCAGCACGTCGAGGCGGCCAAAACGCTGCCGGATTTCCGCGAGCATCGCGGCGCGGTCGGCGGCCACCGACACATCGCCGGAGCAGTAGAGCACCTCCGCACCGAGGTGCTCCAGGGCCGTGATCGAATCCGCCACCTTCGACGCCTCGCTGCGCCCGCTTAGCACCAGGTTGAATCCGTCTTGCGCCAGCTTTTCCGCAATGCCGAAACCGATGCCGCGCCCGCCGCCCGTCACCAATGCAATTTTTTTCATGCGATCCATCCCCCTGGGTTAAAACCGTTTCTGTTTGTGGATGTGCTGGATGATGATCCGGCAATCTTCGAGCACCTCGTAGGTGTGCTCGAACACCGCATCGAACTGGAGGCAGTCGCCGGCGGAGAGCGTGTGGCTCTCGTAGGGCAGGTCCAGCCTGAGCCTGCCTTCCAGCACCCAGCAGATTTCAAAGTCGTCGCGGTGCGCATCCGGATTTGAGCGCCTTGCCCCCTGCGGGGCTTCGGCATAGAAGCACTTGGCGTTGGCGAAGGCGATTTGCCGGAAATGGAAATCGCCGGCGATGCGGTCGGTCTCGCGCTTGCACTGGGCCGTGCGCGACTCCACCAGCGCCAGCAGTTCGGTGGCCGTCAGCCCGAACGCGCGCGCCAGCCGGAAGAGGGTCTTGAGTTCGGCGGTGGTTTGGTTGCGTTCGAGCTTGGAGATGACCGCCGCCGAAATGCCGGTTCGCCCGGACAGGTCGGCAATGGTCATCGCGTCGCGTTTGCGTAGGTCGCGCAGCACCGAAAAATTATACATTCCCGCCTCGAAGTCGTTTTCTTCAGCCATGGAAGCCTCGCTTTCCGAACCCCTGCATGCGGCGAAACATATCGCTTGACAAAATTCCTATGCAATATAATTTTTGCTGAATATTACTTACGGAGAAACTTATGCGCCTGGACCCAACCCTAACTCCCGCCGCTCTTTTGCCGGATCTTGCCCGCTTCTGGAACCTTTCGGGGCAGAAAATCAACGCTTTGAACCAACACTACGATCCGGCCAAGGGATCGCCTGTTTTTACGGTCGAGGGAAAATACACCACGCGCGGCTGGACCGAGTGGACGCAGGGTTTCCAGTATGGCGCGGAAATCCTGCAGTTCGACGCCACCGGCGATGCCGCCTTCCTCGAAATGGGGCGGAAAAACACGGTCGAAAAGATGGCGCCGCACGTCTCCCATTTCGGCGTTCACGACCACGGCTTCAACAATGTCAGCACCTATGGCAACCTGCTGCGCCTCATGAACGAAGGGCGCATCCCTGAAAACGAATGGGAGCGCAACTTCTACGAAATGGCCTTGAAGGCGTCTGGATCCGTACAGGCGCGCCGCTGGACCGCCCTGCCCTCCGGCGGATACATCTATTCCTTCAACGGTCCGCATTCGCTCTTCGCCGACACCATCCGCTCGCTGCGCGCGCTGGCCGTGGCCCATCGGCTCGGCCATTCGTTCATGGGCGAAGGCGATGTGGAAACCAGCCTGCTCGCACGGCTCGTCCAGCACGCGAAAACCACGGCCGATTTCGCCGTCTACTACGGCGAAGGGCGCGACCACTACGACCTCCGCGGCCGTACGGCGCACGAGAGCATCTTCAACCTGAACGACGGCAACTACCGCTGCCCCAACTCGCAGCAGGGCTTCTCGCCCTTCACCACCTGGACGCGCGGGCTCGCCTGGATCATGCTCGGTGCGGCCGAACAACTGGAATTCCTCGCATCCGTCGACGACGCCGAACTCGAACCGCTGGGAGGGCGCGCGGGGATCGAGGCCTTCCTGCTCAAGATGGCCAAGGCCACCTGCGACTTCTACATGGAAAACAGCGCGGCCGACGGCATTCCCTACTGGGACACCGGCGCACCAAACCTGCATTTGCTCGGAACCGATTACCTTGATCGGCCGGCCGATCCGTTCAACCAGGCCGAACCGGTCGATTCCTCCGCCGCCGCCATCGCCGCGCAAGGGTTGCTGCGCCTCGGCCACTACCTGGGCGAGCAGAGGTATGTGCAAGCCGGACTGACCGTGATGAAGACGCTGCTGGGCGACGCCTACCTTAGCCTGGACGAATCGCACCAGGGGCTGGTCCTGCATTCCGTTTACCACCGCCCCAACGGGTGGGACCATATTCCCGCAGGCCAGTCCGTGCCCTGTGGCGAATCAAGCATGTGGGGCGACTACCACGCCCGCGAAGCCGCCCTCTACGTCCAGCGCCTCGCCAACAACGAGCCCTACCTGACCTTTTTCAACTAGCCCAAGGAACACGCCATGATCATCGGAGACCTCAAGGAAATCACGGGCCGCACCTATCCGGCGCGGCGGCTGACGCAAAACCTCGTGGGTGGCATGTCGCCCGTGCAATGCAAAAACTTTTGCATGGGCTATGTCACGCTCGAGCCCAACGGCGGGCAGGTGCCGTGGCACAACCAGGAGTCTGAAGAGGTCTATTTCGTGGTCTCGGGAAAAACCGAAATGTGCCTCGGCGGGGAGCGCCGCGAAATGACCGCCGGGCAGATCGTCCAGATTCCGCCGGGCGTGTTCCACCAGATGACCAATATCGGCGATGAGCCGGCGCACTTCATCTACTGCTACGGCCCCGCCGGCGACGTCGCCCACTGGCGGCAGGAATTGGCCGGAACGCTGCCGAAAGAAGGCGTCGATGTTCCCGCCCTGCCCGCAGGCGCGCAGCCGCAAAGCACCGAACTGCCGGAAGGCGGACCAATTATTATTTAGGCAAAAGGCCAATAGGCATGAGGCAAAAGGGTTCAGTCGCATCACAGCTATTCACTAGTGCCTATTGCCTCGCTCCTCATGCCTTCACTTAACACTCATCGGAGATTAATCATGGAAACAAAACGTATCGGCATCATCATGAACGGCGTGACGGGGCGCATGGGCACCAACCAGCACCTGGCCCGCTCCATCAGCGCGATCATCAAGCAGGGCGGCATCAAGATCGGCAACGACCTCATCATCATGCCCGACCCGATCCTGACCGGGCGGCGCGAGCACGCCCTCAAGGAACTGGCTGAAAAACATGGCAACGACGCGCGCGGCGCAGCCTACAAATACACCACCGACGTGCAGGGCGCGCTCGACGGGAAATACGGCGACTACGAAATCTTCTTCGACGCCTCGGGCACGCTCCAGCGCGCGGGCTTTGTCGAAATGGCGGTGAAGGCGGGCAAGGCGATCTATTGCGAAAAACCCACCGCCGTTGAAACCAAGGAAGCCGTCCGGCTCGCAAAACTGGTCGACGACGCGGGCCTCAAAAACGGCGTGGTCCAGGACAAGCTCTGGCTACCGGGCTTCCGCAAGCTCAAGATGCTCAAGGAGCTTGGCTTCTTCGGCAAGATCCTTTCCGTGAAGGGCGACTTCGGCTACTGGGTATTCACCGGCATGGATCTCGACCAGCCCGCGCAGCGGCCCAGCTGGAACTCCCGCGCCGAAGATGGCGGCGGCATGATGATCGACATGTTTTGCCACTGGCGCTACGTGATCGACAACGTCTTCGGCCCCGTCAAAAGCCTCGTCGCCTACGGCGCGACCGACCTGCCCGAACGCCGCGCCGAGAATGGCAAGCCATTCAAATGCACCGCCGATGATTCCGCGTACGCCATGTTCCTGCTCGAAGACGGCACCATGGTCCAGTTCAACAGCTCCTGGTGTACCCGCGTGCGGCGCGACGACCTGCTTACCGTCCACGTCGACGGCGTCAAAGGCTCCGCCGTTGCCGGCCTGCGCGAAGTCAAGACCCAGAGCGCAGCCAACACGCCGAAGCCGGTCTGGAATCCGGACATCAAGCAGCCGATCGACTTTCTCGCCGGCTGGGAGGATGTGCCGAACAACATTGAATACGACAACGCCTTCAAGATCCAGTGGGAGCTGTTCATCAAGCACGTCGTGCTCGATACCGAATGGAACTATTCGCTGATGGAAGGCGCCAAGGGCGTCCAGCTCGCCGAACTCGGCATGCGGAGCTGGAAGGAGCGCAAATGGATGGATGTGCCTGAACTATAGATGTAGTCCGCAAAACGGTAATCGGCTCACCACCCGCGCGGGCCGCATCCGGCCCGGTCGCGCGGAGAGCCGCTAGGGCAGCCTGTTGCCGGCGGCCCGGTAGATTTCATACCACTCGGGGCGCGTCAGGCAGACGCCGCATGCCGATGCGATTTCCTTCAGGCGTTGCGCGTTGGTCGTGCCGACAATCGTCTGGATGCGGGCGGGGTGCCGCATAATCCACGCCACGGCCAACGCCGATTTGCCGACGCCCTTTTCGTCGGCAAGGCCATCCAGCACCCGGTTGAGTTCCGGAAACTTTTCGTTATCGATGAAAACGCCCTCGAAGAAGCCGTACTGGAACGGCGACCACGCCTGGATCACCACATCGTTCAACCGGCAATATTCCAAGGTGCTGCCGTCCCGGTCGATGGCCCCATCGAACGTCGTATTCACATTCAGGCCCGAATCGATCAATCCCGTACACATGATGCTCAACTGCAGCTGGTTGAAAAGCAGCGTTTGCCGGACATACCGTTTCATCAGCTCCATCTGCATGGCGTTCTGGTTGCTGACGCCGAAATGGCGAACCTTGCCGCTGGATTCAAGCTTGTCAAAGGCCTCCGCCACCTCTTCGGGCTCCATCAGCGTGTCGGGGCGATGGAGCAGCAACAGGTCAAGATAGTCGGTCTCCAGCCGCGCCAGAATCCCATCGACGGATGAAAGAATATGCTCCTTCGAAAAATCGTAGTACCCCGCCCGGATCCCGCATTTTCCCTGGAGAACCATCTTCGCGCGCCATCCCGGATGCCGGGCCACGGCCTTCGCAAAAACCTCTTCCGATTGGCCCCCGCCGTAGATGTCGGCATGATCAAAGAAGTTGATGCCTGCCTCCATCGCCACGCAGATCAGCTCATCGACCTCCTCCACCGCCATGTTTGCCAGGCGCATGCAGCCCAAGGCGATCGCCGGTACCTGCAGATCGTCCGGGATAACCGTTATTTTCTTCATCTTATTATCCATCACCAAGCCTCATCATTGCTTCGCAACATACCCGTCGGTTTCCCGTCATTTTTCTGAATCTAGGCGCGCGCTTGAATGCACCGGTTCCGCCGCCGTTGCGTTGACGTCCGGATCGATTTGCGGGCCGGTTGGATTCCGTTCGACTTCGGTTTTCCATGACTTGTATTGCTTTTCCAACTGCTGGAACTTTTCCGGATGCCGGGCGGATAGATCCGTGCTTTCCGCGAGATCGTCCGCCAGGTTGTAGAGCGCGGCCTTGTTGCCGACGACCACATACTTCCACGAACCATTGCGCACGGCGCCCGCTGCTCCCATGTTCCAGAACAAGCTGCGCGCGGGAAGCGTGGCGCCCTTCAGCCACAGGGCGGAAAGATCCACTCCATCACAATGGACGGCTTCCGGCAACGGCACGCCGGAGAGCGTTGAAAACGTGGGATACAAATCCATCGTTATCGCGGTTTCATCGGTTACGGCGGGCTTGATCGAACCCGGCCAACAGGCAATGCCGCACACCCGCGTGCCGCCCTCGTAGACGGTGCCCTTGTTTCCCCGCAAGGCGGAAGCACCCGACCACTGTTCGTTCTTTGGCTGACCGTTGTCGGAGCAGAAAAATATAATCGTGTCCTCGGCCAATCCCAAGGTATCGATCTCCTTCCGGACACGGCCGATCTCGGCATCCATCGACTCAATCATTTCCCGGTAGGCGCGCGCCGTATCGATCTTTTTTTCCGAAACCGCCCCTGCCCCGCGCACCGGCGGATCGTTCGGACCCTGGATTGGATAATGCGGTGCGCCGAACGCCAGATAGAGGAAAAAGGGATCGGCCTTGTTTCTGGCGATGAAACCGACGGCATGGTTGCCGATCAGCGTCGTTTGATACCCTTCTTCGGGCACCAGCTTGTCCTGCTTCCACCAATCTGCCTGGTTCTCTTGGTCAAGGTGCGATTGGTAGTCGACGTTGCCGCTGACAAACCCGACATATTCATCGAAACCATGGTGGATCGGATTGAAGATCGGGGAATAGCCGAGATGCCACTTGCCGAACATCGCCGTCCGGTAGCCTGCGGATTTGAACATTTCCGCCATCGTCGTTTCCTTGAACGACAATCCCTTGTTGCGGTCGGTCGCCGCTTTTACGACGCCGGTAATCCCGGTGCGCTGCTGGTAGCGACCGGTCATCAGCGCCGCGCGGGTTGGACTGCAAACGACGCCGTTCGAATGGAAATCGGTAAACCGCAATCCTTCCGCCGCCATCCGGTCGAGGTTTGGCGTTTGAATGCCGTATTCGTTCCCGTAGCACGAGAGCCCGGCATAGCCGAGATCGTCGGCCA
Organism: Pontiella sp.; assembly: GCA_041740875.1. Taxonomy (GTDB): domain Bacteria; phylum Verrucomicrobiota; class Kiritimatiellia; order Kiritimatiellales; family Pontiellaceae; genus Pontiella. The sequence continues at coordinate 18,864 of JBGSLE010000092.1, forward strand.
TGATCATAATGATATTGGGTCTTGAGGCGGCGGACGCCGCACCGGCGAGCAGGCAAAGTCCTGCCAATGCGTTTTTTGTTTTCATCATGGCTCCCATGCAATGCATCAGGGTTTAGGGGTGAGATCAATGGAGCGGGCGTTTTTTTGCGGCGCGCCTTGGGTCGAGCGGCCGGCATCGACATACCGTTGCAGCAGGGCCGTCATGGCATGCACGCGTTCAGGATATTCGAGGGCCAGGTTCCGCGTCTCGGCCAGGTCGTCGGCCAGGTTAAACAGCTGCACGGCGGGAGCCTCCTTCGGGGCCTTTCCGGGTTTCGGATCGCTCCATCCGCCGGAACCCTGGCACAGGCTCAGCTTCCAATCGCCTTCGCGGATCGAAAAGGATCCGTTGATGGAGTGGTGGATGACCGGATCGCGCGGCACGAAGCGGACACCCTTCAGCGCCGGAAGGAATGAGACGCTGTCCACGCCCGCGTTGTCCGCCAGATCGACGCCGAGAATATCGGCACAGGTGCGGGTGAAATCCGTCAGGCAGGTCAAGCGGCTCGTTGTCGAACCGGGCGCCACCACGCCCGGCCAGCGCACAATGAAGGGAACGCGATGCCCGCCTTCGTACACATCCGCCTTGTTGCCGCGCAACGAACCGCTTGGAGCATGTCCCTGCGCAACCAATTTCGGGATGTCGGCCGCCGTCGAGCAGCCATTATCGGCGGAAAAAAAGACGAGCGTGTTATCCGCAAGTTTATGCTCTTCGAGGGCGGACAGCACCTGGCCGACCACCCAATCCGTCTCCATCAGGAAATCGCCATATGGGCCGATCGGTGATTTTCCCTGCCAGGCGGCGCTCGGGATGATCGGGGTATGCGGCGAGGTGAGCGCCAGATAGAGGAAGAAGGGCTTGCCGGACTTCGCACGCTCCCCGATGTACGCCACGGACTTCGCCGCAAAATCCTGAAGGCACTTCTCGGCCTCGAAATCGGCCGCTGCGGCTCCGGGGCGGTTCGGCACCAGAAACGCCTTCGTGACCGTCGCCGGCTTGATCGCCCGATCGTTTTCTATGTAGAGGTAGGGCGGCATGTCGAGCGAGGCTTGGATGCCGAAGAAATAATCGAACCCGTTGGATGTGGGCGTGATCGCCGGCTTCGAATAGTCGATGTTCCAGCCCAGCTCCTTTTCCTTTCCCGGGGCCGGCTTGAAACCGGGGATGAATTGCCATCCGATGCCCAGGTGCCATTTTCCGACCATGGCGGTATGGTATCCGTTATCGTGCAGCAAGGAGGCCACGGTCGGTTCGCCGGGCTCGATCAACGGTGCATCCTCGGGCTTGAAGAAGACGCTCTTTTCCAAGCGCGTCCGCCAGTTGTAGCGCCCGGTGAGCAGGGAATAGCGCGACGGGGTGCAGACCGACGACGAGGTATGGGCATCCGTGAAGCGCATCCCCTCGGCCGCCAGCCGATCCAGGTTCGGCGTAGCCGCCAATCCGGTGGTATGGGAGACATCGCCCACCCCCATGTCATCCGCCAGAATAAAGATGATGTTCGGTTTATCGGCCGCCCATGCCAACATGGCAACGGCACCCGATACCGCCAGCAGAAAAATACGCTTCATTGTTTAGCCTCTTTCGCAACATGCAGCGATCCGTTGCCCGGATCGACCGTGATCACACATGTCTCTTCGGCTACCATAATATCCCGATCGGCGTAGCGAACAATGCAGGACTCGCCCTTTTCTGAAAACAGACGGGCCCCGGTCAGTTTCCCGCCCGCCCATTTCAGATCCACGGTGAATCCGCCGCGTGCCCGCAAGCCGTTGACCGAACCCTGCGCCCACGCCTTCGGCAGGGCGGGCAGCAGCACGATGACCGGCCGGCCATCGGCGGTCCGCTCATGCGACTGCATCAACATCTCGGCCACGGCGGCCGTTGCGCCAAAGTTGCCGTCGATCTGGAACGGCGGATGGGTGTCGAAGAGGTTCGGCAATGTCGAATTTGCGAGCAGCGCCTGGATGTTTTCATGGCACTTTTCGCCGTCCTGCAGACGGGCGAAAAAGTTGATGATCCACGCGCGGCTCCAGCCGGTATGGCCGCCGCCATGCGCAAGGCGGCCATCGATGGTTTTTCGTGCGGCCAGCGCGAGTTTCGGCGTGGTGCCCGGCGAAATCTGCCACGACGGATAGAGGGCATAGAGATGCGAAATATGACGATGCCCGGGTTGTTCCTCCCTGAACCCATCCTCCGACCATTCCAAGATACGGCCGTCTGCGCCCACCCGCACCGGATCGGCCAATCGTGCCCGCAGCGAAACCAACGTTTCGCGGAAGGCGGCGTCGGTTTCCAGGATTTCCGAAGCCTGGATGCAGTGCGTGAATAGTTCGTAAATAATCTGCTGATCCATCGCCGGCCCCATGGCGATCGAGACGGCACGCCCGTCGGGCGCGAGGTATTTGTTTTCCGGCGAAGTGGTCGGCCCGGAAACCAGCTTGCCGGTCGCGGGATCTTCGACGAGGAAGCCGACGAAAAATTCGGCGGCCATTTTCATGATCGGATAGGCGCGCTGTTCCAGGAATGCGCGATCACGTGAATAAAGCCATTTTTCCCAAAAGTGGCGGGAACACCAAGCGGGTCCGGTTACCCACATGCCATAGAGTGGATCCCCGAAAACCGCGCTCATCCACCAGGCATCGGTGGTATGGCCCGCCACAAAGCCCCCGCAGCCAAACATGGTTCGCGCGGTCTCTTGCCCGTTGGGCACCAGCGCTTCCAAGGCCTCGAAAAACGGATCGTGGCACTCGGATAGGTTGCACGATTCAGCCAGCCAATAGTTCATCTGCATGTTGATGTTGATGTGGTAGTCGGCATTCCACGCCGGCTTCAATCCATCCGCCCAAAGGCCTTGCAGATTGGCCGCCATGGTTCCCGGCCGGGAGCTGGAGATCAGCAGATAGCGGCCATACTGGAAATAGAGCGCCACCAGCGCCAGATCGACCGCGCCGCCTTCGACGGCGGCCAGCCGTTCGTCGGTCGGGCGGTCATTGGCTTCGTTTTTGCCCAGGTCCAGCTCCATGCGGCGGAACAGCCGCCGGTGCTCGGCCACATGGGCGGCCAAAAGCGCTTGATGTTCTTTCCCCGCCACGGCCGCCATTTGTCCTTCGGCCGCCTTGCGCGGATCCAGTCCGCGATAGTCGGTGGCGGACGTCAACAAAAGCACCACGGAATCGGCACCCTCGACCACGAGCCGACCGTCCTTGGCGTGCACGGCTCCGGACGTTGGAACGATCCTGAGGCGGGCTTCGTAGGCGACGCCGTTGGACGCACTCGGGAGTTGTTCGATGGCGTCCTTCTCTCCGCTCCGGACGCGACCGAACATGCGGATTTCGGCGGAGCCTACGGGTTCGACCGAGGCGCAGGCCGGGCGCGAAAGCGTGGCATCGAACGAGATGCCGCCCGGACGGTCGCAGGAGACGCGCATCACGATGGCCTGGTCGACCGGGCTGGAAAAGATTTCGCGGAGATAGCGGACGCCGTTGGCCTCGTATTGCACGCGCACGAGAGCGCGATCCAGATCCAGCTCGCGGCGGTAGTTTTGAACGGCTCCCACCTCTGGAAAAACCAGTTCCAAATCACCGAGGGTCTGGTAGCAATGCGATCCCTTGGGAAAACGGGCACTTAGGAATTCCGAGGCAACCAGCTTTTCGGCTTCAGCATGTTTATTTTCAAACATGAGCTGGCGGGCCTTTGCCAAAACCGCCGGCCCGTTGGTATTGTTGTTATCCAGGACCGCTCCCGACCAGATCGTATCGTCGTTGAGCTGGAGCCACTCCCGGTTTACGCCGCCGTAGACCATCGCGCCCAGCCGGCCGTTCCCAACGGGGAGCGCCTCGACCCAACTGGCGGCGGGTTGGCGATACCAAAGCGAAAGCGGCTGATCCGGTGCGGGCGCGCAACCCTCAAGCCGACAGGCCGATGCCGCCAAAAGCTCGCTGCGATGATCGACCACCTGATTCTTGTTTACTCCGGGAGCCGCGACGACCAGCGACACGTGGAATCCGATTCCAATCCCCAGTAGACCTATTGAAAGCTTCATCATATACCTGTCCTCTATCAAAAAAAAAAAATCAGGGGTCGATCCGTCCTGCCGGGCGGGCGCTTACCTCAAGGTTGGCCCAGTTTGGATGAATTCTTGAATAGGGCAACGAAAGACTCCACTCAAGGGATCGATAAACACGTACCGGAGCATGACCCACCGTACTACATTGGCACGTTTTTCAACGGTGTCCGGCATAGTGGATATGGAGCGGCTGAACGTCAATTTATTTGTGTTATAATATCACAACTTGGATTGACTTTCCCGTTGGGATCGATTACATCTGTTTGAATCAATCCGCTTGGGGAACATATGATCCTATTTGCCGCAGACAACCATTATGGCGCTTTTCCGGGACGCCGGATCCACGAACAAATCCACAACGACTTCGACATCCGGTTTTTCGAGGACGACTGGTCGTGCTTCACCCCTGCCCTGCTGGACGCGTGCGGGCTTTTGGTGCTTAACCTGATCGGCGACACCTGCAACGTACCCCATCCGGACGCCAACGCCGAAGCGGCGATGCGGAACTATGTCGGCCAAGGCCGCCCCATCCTCTTGCTGCATGGTGGAAGCGCGGCGTTCTCGCAATGGGCCTGGTGGCGAACGCTGGTGGGCCTGCGCTGGGTCCGCAAAAACGACCCCGACGGCGTGGCCCCTTCGTGGCATCCCACCCGCCCGTACAAGGTTTCCGTCTCCAAGACCCGCCATCCGCTGGCGCCCAAGCTTCGGGAGATGGAGTTGCCCGCCGATGAGATATACCTCGCCCTCGAACAGGTCGGCCCCATCATGACGCTGATGGAAACCCGCACCGACGAAGGTACCTTCCCGCAGTGCGTTGAAACGACCACCCCGTTTGGCGGAAAAATCGTCTCCTTCATTCCCGGCCATGCGGAGAGCGTGAGCACGCATGCCGACACCATTGCGAACATCAAGACCCTGATCGACTACCTAGCGCCAGAGGAACGTCGTAAATGAGCCGGTTCGACTATATCTACATTGCCGGCTTCTTCGTTTTCAGCCTCGTCATCGGGGCGGTCTTCAAGCGCCACACCAAGAACACCAGCGACTATTTCCGCGGGGGCGGCGCGATGACGTGGTGGATGTGCGGCGCCAGCGCATTCGTCCAGGGGTTTAGCGCCTGGTCGTTCGTCGGACTCGCCGGGGCCATCTATTCGCGCGGATCGATCATGGCCTGGGTTTTCATTGCCCAACTCTTTGGCTATTCCATTTGCGCCGCCTTCACGGCCGGGCGCTTCCGGCGGTTGCGCGTCATCGTCTGGGTCGAGGCCCTGCGGCAGCGCTATGGCATAAAAACCGAACAATTCTATGCCTATTTCAACATGATCTTCGGCGTCCTGCACGGAGGCATCGGCCTCTACATCCTTTCCGTGTTCATGTCGTCCGTGTTCGGCATCAGCGTCGGGCTTTCGATCACCGTGCTCGGTGCCGTCATCACGGTCATGGCGGCGACCGGCGGATCGTGGGCCACCACCGCCAGCGACTTTGTGCAATCGCTGGTCATCGTTGCCATCCTCGTGGTCACCGCCATCCTCACCCTGTCCCATCCGGATGTCGGCGGCATCGGCGGTTTCCTGCAACAGATTCCGGCAACCCACTGGACGTGGGGATTCGATGTAAGCAACAATGTCCTGACCCTCTGGATTATCGTCTTTTTCATGAACCAAATATTCAGCGCAAACTCCCTGAGCACCACCGCCGCACGTCTGATTGTGGTCAAGGACGAAGCCAGCGCCCGCAAGGCGATGTACATTCCCCTCGTTGGATTCCTGGTCTTCCCCCTGATTACGTTTATCCCGCCCCTCGCGGCCACCTTCCTCTTTCCCGACATCAACGAACTATATCCACAGCTCAACCATGCCAAGGAAGCCTCCTATGCCGCCGTGGCGCTCATGGTTCTTCCAAAAGGAATGATCGGCCTGCTGGTCTGCGCCATGTTCGCCGCCTCTACCACGAGCCTCGACAGCGCGCTGAACCGCAATTCCGGCGTATTTACCCGGAACATCTACATGCAGCTGATCCGCCCGGCGTGCGGCGAGAAGGAAGCCATCATCGTCGCACGCCTCACCACCTTCGTGATGGGGATCATCACGATCTTCATCGGCTTCCAGTTTGCCGAATACAAGGACCTGCCGATCTTCGAGCTGACCAATCTGATAGGCTCCCTGCTCGGCCAGCCGATGCTGATTCCGCTCGTGCTGGCGCTGTTCGTCAAGCGGGTTCCCACATGGGCGGCCAGCAGCACGGTGGTCGTCGGCCTGCTCGTCAGCTTCCTGACCATGAAGGTGCTGCCGATCAAGGAGTGGTTCATGTCGCTCAACCCCGAATACACCGCACAGGATGTATCCGACATCACCTGGCTGATCCCGAACCTGCTCGTCACCGTCTCCACGGTTTCCTGGTTTTTCTCCACCCGCATGTTCTACAAAGGCCCGTCGAAGGATCCCGTGCAGGCCAAGGCCGTTGAACAGTTCTTCGAAAACCAGATCACGCCGATCGATCTCGCGGCCGAAGGGATCGTCGAAAGCGATGGCGAACAGGCACGCACGATGGGCCGGCTCAGCACGACCTACGGGCTCTTCATCCTGTCCGGCGCTCTTATCCCCAACCCGTTGCTTGGCCGCTCCATGTTTGCGCTGGCCGGCGGCGGCATCCTGGTGATCGGCTGGTTGTTGCGGCGGGCCGGGCGGAAGAACCGGCGGATCGAATAATCAAGAAGCGGCGCCGATGCTGGTTTATTTGTGGTATATTTTCACATTATGAAATTGCCATTCCCATGCCAGGCGGTAGAGTGCCTCGGTTGATCGGAAGGCCTTTGTGCCCTAGACCCATTCGGAGACCATAAATGGACCGCATACACCCCTACGTATCCAGCTTGCTGATTATCCTGGCCTGCACGGCTTCCGGCCACCAACGGGAACGTTTATACTGGGATGTCGCCGACGATAGCGGCGCGGTTACCAACCGCGAAGCTCTTGTCTTTAGCCCCACGACCACCTCTTCGACCTCGCGACCGCTTGTGTTTGCTTTCCATGGGTGGAAGAACCTCGTCGACAAATTCAGCTCAACCGTCATGCCGGTCCACGACTATTGGGAAGACGCCGTGGTCGTGTACATGCAAGCCCTGGATCCTGGCACAGGCACGGAATGGCAAAAGGTATCCGGGGTGAACGGTGATCGCGACCTGCATTTTTTCGATGCGGTGCTTAGCACGATGCAGGCGAATTACAACATCGATACCAACCACGTTTACGCCACAGGCTTTTCCAACGGCGCAACCTTCCTCTATCTGCTCATGCTCAAACGCGGAAGCGCGGTTTGCGCCTACTCGCCGGCATCTGCCATTCCGAACGATCCCGGCTACCGGTCCATGGCCAGCAAGCCCGCAATGCTGGTCGTCGGGAAAAAAGAGACCGACGCGCTTGCGTTTATACGCGGTGTGGTTTTGCCTTTTATCCTGGAGTTGAATGGGTGCAGCCAAACGGGCGAGCCCTGGCCGTTCGCCCCCGACAAAGGCGTGTTCTATCCTTCGCCAAGCGGCACACCGGTCGTCATGTATGTACACGATTACGGGCATGTGATGGGCTCCGCCAACACATCCAAGATAGTTTCGTTCTTCAAGCAGTTCCAACCGGTCTCCACCCAGGCAGGCGACTTCGCCAACGGCGGGTTCGACGAGGCGACAACCAACCAGATGCCGGTTGGCTGGTCGGTGGTCAATGACGGCTCGGTCCTGGTGGACATGGCGAACCAACGGAGCGGGCTTGGCGCATTGCAACTGGGCGGCAACGAACAGCCGCATACGGGCTCCGTCTGGCAGCCCTTTGCGACGGAGACGGGCATCGAATACACGGTTAGCCTATGGGGACGGCGGCTGAACGACACCCTTCCCGAAACGCAGGGATTCGATGCCATTGTACGGTCTGGATCCGGCTTGGACGGCGCTGCACTGGGCTCCTTGGGGAGTACATTGGGCACTCTGACGAACGAGTATGCCTTATACACCTTCACGTTCATCGCGGACGCAACCAACTCGACCCTCCAGATCCTGGATACGGGAACCACGGCGGCCGACGGCAACGACACGTTCATCGACGATGTCCGCATCGACACGGGCAACCGGGTACGGTTGGTCCATACCAGCACCCGCCTGGCCGACACCCATGTCTGGAGCACCACCGAGGGCCTCGGGCATCCGGACTGGGCCCATGTGCCGCATTCGAACGATGGAACCAACGCGTTCGTGGTAACCAACTTGAGCTATTCCACCGAATCGGGCTCTAACATAGTCATCTATGTCCAAGCCGACTCCGATACCGCCTTCTTCGGCCTTGGTAATCCATAAACGGCGGCGCTGCCGGGATTGGCCAGCGACACCTACGTTCACCAGCCGCCGACAATTACACGTACCGATTTATTCTCATTTAATGCCCCTCCACGGGATTCTTTCGTCCCGCGGATGCTTGTTCGAGGGTGCGCCTTACGCAGGCAGAGCGTCACGCACGACACGCTTGAAAAGTCGTCCATGGCCTCCATGCCCCCCCCCCCGCCCAACACCGTGCCCTGGCGACATGGGAAATACGGCTTTTCCAGAAATTGGTGATTCCGACCATTGGGATCGGCAGGCCGGTGCGCACGGATCGGGCCCTGGGCATATTCGACCAGGTGGGAATAAAACAGTTGCCCCGGACGCACAAGCGCGCACCCGGGGCTTGCTCAAGGTAGCCATGGTTTGTTGGATATCGCCGGGGATACCTCTGTCCATCGGCACAGTCGCAGAGATTCTCGGGGCGTTTGCCTGCGAACTACACCAAGAATATGCGGCGCACGACCAGCAGGCTGGAAGAGAACGCAATGACCAAGCCAAGCGTCGCCGGCTCAGGAATCGTTGTTACCGTGACACTGTCCATCTGCAAGTATTTTGTGCTTAAGTTCGGCACAGTAAGAAAACCACCGACATAGGTGTCGGCGTCGAACAGATCCGCATATCCATAGCCCTCAGTCCATGTACCACTGAGATTGATGTTGAGTTCGGTGCTGTTAAAGGCCCACCCCGCTGTGTTCACGGTCTGGGTAAGCGTGAATACGCGGTCTAACGCTCTGCCGCTTCCCGATGCCAGCGTCGAGGACACGCCCGCGTTGAAGGCGTTCACGGAAACACTGGCAACAGTGGGACTTGAATACGCGAGCGCTATCGACAGTCCATTGCCGGCGCCGAAGAGGCCTGTGCCAGCGGATTGCACGGATAAATTGACCGTTCCCCAATTGTTGGCGTCTGCGTTGCGTTCTTTAAGCGATGGCAAGACCCACGTCACCTTGAACCCATCTTCGGCATTGGCCGTCGCATTGAAGCTGTTCAAGCTTACGAACCCGGACGTGCCATTTCTTAGTGAAGTAATGGCAATAATGCCATCGGCTTCGGTGAGCGTTCCCGCGGTGTTCGCCTTGGCGAATCCGGGATTTACCGTTCCGACCGCGCCCGTGGAAGGAGTTCCATCGTTAAAATCGTCATAAATCACCACAACATCCCCGCGAGAGGAGGCGACCAGCCCGGCGACAATGGTCAAGACCCCGATGGATTTCCCTACCGTTGTTTTTCTCATTCCTTTTCTCCTTTTGCATCTGCCCGGTTCGGCATGCGTCTGCATACATGATTAACTGTGGTTATTTATCGCGATTTAAAACTGCCACACCCGGGGCGACGCGTCCACTTTTTTGTGATATTTTTTCACTATTTCTAGGGACGGGTGACATCTAGGCGCAGGAATCCGTTCGTATCGGTCAAGGGAATCCCCACGGAAACCTGCTCGCTCGGCTCGGCGCCTCCCCCGTACGGATGGGCTTGGCTGTTCCAGATCGCATCCCAGTCCCGCAGCGAGGGGCTTTGCCTGACGTGGTAGGTGATGTCGGTCGCCGCCTTCATCCGCGTAAAGACGATGTTGAAGTTGGTTCCCGCCGGTTCCGGAACCGGCAGTCCATCGCGCGTACCCGCCCAGGGATCGCGGCCAAGCGCATACTCCATCAGGTTGGGAACGCCGTTGGCGTCGGGATCGGCCTCGGCGCCGCTGATGCCGGGATTCGCGAATTGCTGCGCATCGAAATGCGCCCCGCGCCAAGCTTGGAAGGGCGACGCCATTTCGACCAGGTCGGCCCCCGTTCCAAGAACCCAGTTGGTGGTGCCGGCCTTGAGCACCAGGAAGGCCGGATCGACGTTCGGCAGGTTGGCATCGGCATAGCCGATGTATTCGCCGACCTCGGGCCGCCTGTAGTTCTTGAGCGTGTCCTCGGGCCACTCGCGCAAGTGCGCGTCGTAGGTCTCCCGGTCGAGCACGCGGTATTCGTAGGCATAGTTCAGGTAAATGTTGCCGAGCCGGTCGATATTCAGTTTCTGCCGCCAGTTGTGGTAGCTTTTCCCGAAGGGTTTGACCAGCGGATCGATCGGCCTCCAGCTTCCGCCGGCGGGCTTTCCGATGTGCATGAGGCCCACCCATGTGCCCGATTTGTTCCAGCGCGTCGTCAAGTGCAGCCCGTCGAGCGGGTCGCATACGAGGGAGGGGTAAGTGTGGAGATCGGCCGTCGTCCCTTGGTCGATCAGCACCTCCGGTTCCCAGGCCGCCGTTGAATCCGGGTAGGTGGAGCGGTAGTACTTGAGCTCGCGGTCGTTGTGCCCGGCGGTCACCACGTGCAGGTGGCCCTGGCTGTCGATCGCCATGGCGCCCGTGTTGTGCCCGTCGATGGTGTCGCCCGCAAACCCCAGGCGCACGGGGCTTCCCACCCAGGTGTTGCTTGTCCGGTCGAGGGTGCGCACATAGATCGGGACGCCCGGGTTCCCGTCCTCGGCCGTGACGGTGCCGTAGACGATGTGCGTCAGGTTGTTCCGCGTGACGATGCGCTGCGCCGAACCGGAATGGGTCACGATGCCGGAGGAGTCATCCGCCACGGACACCGCTTTCTCCAGCAGCAGGTCCGATCCGTTCTTCTTGAAGAGCGAAAGCGTAAGCGGCCTCAAGCGCCCCCACGGCAACCCTTCCTGCGTGGGGCCATTCTTGCAGTGCAACAGGGCGGGCGGGCGGGAGAGGCTGTTGTGGGGCCGTTGCTTTTCCCACATCAAGTCGGCGACAGCCCCGTTGAGATACAACACCTTCCATGTGCGGCAATGGTCGGTGGAATAGAGCACCACGATGCCGTTCTTCAGTACGGGGTGGGTGGTTTCCCCAGAGGTTTTAACCGCAGTATAGGCCCAGTCGCCGTCATCAAACACCACGCGGTCCTCTCCATGGGTTCGTTCTTCGAACTTCCCGTCCCAGCCCGGATAGGCCGCATGGACGGCGTCGGTGAAGCTGAAGCGCACCCATTGGTTGTTTTCATCCAGCGTCTGGACAAACGTGTCCGAGCGGCAGTAGGGCCGGTTCATGGAATCGAAGGAAACCGTTCCGGGGATCATGGCGGGCTGGTAGGCGTAGCTGCGCCGCTCCGACCGGTAATAAGGGGTGTACTGGATCGGCGCGGCCACGGGTTCCGGAAGCTCCGGGACGGCCATCGCCGCGGCAATCTGCCCCTGCGCCAGCGCCTTGTCGCTGTAGATCCGGAAATCGTCGAGCATGCCGGCGAAGAACCCGGTGCCGGCATGGCTGCACCCCATGCGGAAGGTATCGCTGGCCAGGTTGGGGGCAAACGCGCATGGGATGGCGGAGTCGGGCTGCCCGTCCACAAAAAGTCGGAAGGTTCCGTTGCCCGCGTCCACCACCAGCGCCACATGGGTCCACTCGTTCAGCGGGATCGATGCGGCCGAAGAAATGAGCGCATTGGTTCCCGCGCCCCAAACCCGCGCCTGGAGCTTGGCGGAGGACTGGAGAACCAGCTGCATCTGGTCGGCCGCATCGCGCTTTGCCGCGATGACGGCATCGGCGGACGGGTAGGCGGACGGATGGATCCAGCCGGTGAGGGTGTAGGAGCCGCTGGAACCAAACGTGACGTTGGTGGCCTGGGCATGGCCCGTGGCTCCATTCAGTTTCAAGGCCCCGGGGCCGATCCTGCCCTGGACCTGCGTCCAGTCGCCATGCCGCGTGGCGTGC
>JBGSLE010000093.1:0-2489 GCA_041740875.1 Pontiella sp.
CTCGACCTCGAAGAGCCGCTGCGCGTCGCCGAAGCCGTCGATAAGATGAAGCTGAAGCATGTCGTGATCACCAGCGTCACGCGCGACGACCTGCCGGACGGCGGCGCGGGAATCTTCGCCCAGACCATCACCGCCATCAAAACGCGCCTGCCCGGGATGACGGTCGAAGTGCTGACTCCCGACTTCTGGGGCCGCAAGGAAAACCTCTACCAGGTGCTCGACGCCGGCCCGATCGTCTTCAACCACAACATTGAAACCGTCAAGCGCCTGCAACGCTCGATCCGCTCCGGCGCCACCTACGAGCGTTCGATGTCGATCCTGCGCCTGGCCTCCGAATACGGCGACGGCGCGATCAAGGTCAAATCCGGCATCATGCTGGGGCTGGGCGAAACCAACGAAGAGGTGATGGAAACCCTGCGCGACCTCCGCGCCAACGGCGTACGGCTGGTGACGATTGGCCAGTACATGGCGCCGACTCGCGACCATGCGCACACCAAACGCTTCGCCACGCCGAAGGAGTTTGCCGATTTCGAGGCCGCCGCCTACCAGCTCGGATTCGAGGCGGTGGCCTCCGGCCCGCTCGTCCGCTCCTCGTACCGCGCGGACAAGATGGTGACGGTCTAGGAGGGTTGCATCCCATGGAAAACGGCAAACCAAAAGGCATTAAAAACTTCTGCGTCTTGGTTTGCGCCTTCAACGAGGCGGAGCACATCGAACGGGTGGTGCGCGAATCGCTGGCCCAGGGGCCGGCCAAGGTGATCGTGGTGGACGACGGCTCGACCGACGGCACTGCCGCGCTGGCGGAAAAGGCCGGTGCCTGGGTTTTGCGCAATCCGGAAAACATGGGCAAGGGGGCCTCCCTGCGGCATGGCTTCGAACTGGTTCGCCAGAGGAACTTCGATGCCGTGGTGGTGGTGGACGGCGACGGCCAGCACGATCCGCGGGAGATTGTCCGCTTCCTGGAGGCCTATGAACGGACCCACATCCCGATCCTCATTGGAAACCGGATGTCGGACACCACCGGCATGCCGTTTACGCGGCGCTGGACCAACCGGGCCATGGCCTGGGGTCTCAACCGGCTGGTGAAGATCTACATCGCCGATCCGCCCTGCGGCTACCGGTTCTACCGCACCGACATGCTGCCCTTCATCATGAGCGACGAAACCCGTTTTGCCTTCGAGTTCGATATCCTGCTGCACGCCGCGCTGCGGCGGATACGGATCGATTCGGTCCGGATTTCGACCATCTACAACCGGAACCGGCGCAGCCATGTCGCCCCGCTGCGCGACGCCTGGCTGCTGGCCCGTACGATTTTGCACCACTTCCCGCTGTCGCAGCACGAACAGCAGTTTGGCGTCGATTAATCTTTTTGGCCCTTCTTGACGGCGGTTTCGACCACCGCGATGGCGATGATGCCGATGATCATGAACGCTACGGCGATCGCGCTTTCGGCGCTGGCCACGGGCAGGGCATAGTCGTAGCCAACCACCTTGACCTTTTCGCCGAAGGTCTGCTCGATCGCGGTTTTCCACGGCCAGATGATGATGAGCGAGCCGAAGATGAACCCGGTGAGCAGGGCGATGGTCTGGTCGCGGAACTTCGCAAAGATCCACACGAGCAAGCGGGCGAACGCGGCCAGACCCGCCACGGCGCCGATGCCGACGGGGATGATGATCTCGAGCCGGAAGTGGGAAACCGCGTCGATCATGACCAGCTGGTAGTTGCCCATCAGCAGCAGCACGTACGAGCCGGAGATGCCGGGCAGGATCATGCTGCACATGGCCACCGCGCCGCAGAGCAGCAGGTAGGGGATCGATGCGTTCTCGGCGGCGGGCTCCATGAAGGTGAGGCTGCCGGCGACGGCGGCTCCAAGCAGGAAGAGGGCAACGACCGGCGCACGCCACCGGCCGACGGTCTTGCCGACGAAATAGACCGAGGCGAGGATCATCCCGAAGAAGAAGGACCAGACATGGATCGCCTGGTGTTCGAACAGGTAGTCCAGTAGCCGCGCAAAGGTTAGGATGCTGGTCGCGATGCCGAGGCCGACGGGGAAAAGGAACTTCATGTCCACATGCTCGGCCAGCTCACGGAATCTGAAACGGCAGGCGAGCTTTAACGCGGTCATGTCGAAGGCCTTGATGGCGTTGATCAGCCGTTCGAAAATGCCCGTGAGCAACGCCATGGTTCCGCCGGAAACCCCGGGGATTACGTTGGCCGCACCCATCAGCGCGCCCTTGAGGAAATTGAAGATATGACCGGTCATGAAATGCGCTCCCCTGTGCTTGTTTAAGACGGGGGAAAGTAGTAGTAAGGCCCAACCAAGTCAATTTCAGGCCGAACAAAAGGAATTCAAAATGACAGATCAAGACATACTGGAAGCGGTCAACGTGGTCATGGACGAGGAGATCAATCCGGCGCTCGCTTCGCATGGCGGCGGCGGCAATGTGACCAAGGTGGAGAACGGCGTCGTGTTCATCGAGCTCCAAGGC
>JBGSLE010000094.1:0-16311 GCA_041740875.1 Pontiella sp.
GCCGCGCCGCAGCGGCGGCGTTGGCCAGCCGGTCCGCCCCGATCGTTGCAGGATGGGGGTAATCGACCGCAACGCCCAGGTTCAGTACGTGCGAAACAAACAGCGGCGCGGGAAGCCCCGCCTGCCGGATGGCTTTTTTCCACCGCGCGTCCACCGGCGGAACCACGGAGGCCACCACCACGACGTCGGCCGGCTTTTTTGCGAGCAGCGGCAACACCGACTCCACCGACGTGAACCGCGAAGGATGCCGCCCCGTGCCCGCAACCTTGCCGTTGTGGTAGTACCCCACCGAGGTGCTTGTATTGCCTATGTCGATGGTCAGGATGGTTTTCATTTTTTTGACAAGACGATTGGTGACAAAACTATTTTTTTAGAGTGATCAGATGGATCACATCATGGCAGAAGTTGATCCACTGCATTTTTTCCAACCTGGTATGCCCAAGCATGGCAATCAATTGTTTCCTGTATGCTTCCGTACTGCGATGCACCGAGGAAATGTGCAAACCGGTTTTTTGATCCAAAAGATGCATTTTATGGGAACCAATAATCCGGTTATCCACTGTGATATCGACCATCGAAAGCAACTGTGCCTCTCCGCTGAGAAAATGGAATATAGCTTGTCGATACAGGTTGATGTCCAAAAAAATACCCCAATCGTTCACAAGGGTATAAACGATTTCCCTTAGACTCCCTGCCACAGAATCGCCCTCGTTCCATGCGATGTCATTAATGGAGAATGACGCCCTTTTCGCGGATCCAATGCCTGTCGTAACAAAGCGATGCTGAACTGATGGGGACGAAAAATTAACCAGCTTTCCGTGTTGCAGACGGGTCAGGAACAGGTAATTCAGCAACTGCGATTCGTGCTGGCCATCCAACGACTCGACGGCCTTCAGCTCATAAACCACTCCACCGCCAACCAAGGCATCAATGAAAAAGGATTTCCTGAAAGATCCATGGGTGACGAGGACTTCCCCCTCAGTTAAAACCCTCATCCCGTCATACTCGCATCGATACAGCAATTCCTTTTGATAGATGGACTCCGTGTAGAGCCGACCGAGTTCATTCTGTATATCGAAAACATGCCGCATCAATCTATAGTCGATCTCGTGGAATTCAGACTTCGATATTTCATTCACCTCGAAAAAGCATCGAATAGGCATTCTGCAGCATCCTCTGCTTAGAAAAAATGGTCTTGTCGACCATCGTCTTGTTAAATGCGTTATTTCACGAAATCCAGGGCGAGGTCGATGGAGGGTGCGGAGTGGGTCAAGGCGCCGACGGAGATGGCGTCCACGCCGGTCTGGGCGACGGCTCCGACCGTCTTGAGATTGATCCCGCCAGAGGCCTCGGTCTTGCAGATACCCTTGCAGAGCGCGACGCATTCGCGCAGCAGCGGCGGCGGCATGTTGTCGAGCAACACCCAGTCGGGCTTGGTTTCGAGCGCCTCCTTCAGCTGTTCGATGGTATCCACCTCGACCTCGATCTTCAGGCCGGGATATTTGGCGCGGGCGGCGGCGACAGCCTCGCCGACACCAATGCCGTGCGTCCGCTCCCACGAAGCCAAATGGTTGTCCTTGATGAGCACCGCGTCGAAGAGCCCGTAGCGGTGGTTGACGCCGCCGCCGCAACGGACGGCATATTTTTCAAACGGGCGCAGCAACGGTGTCGTCTTGCGGGTACAGAGGATGTCGACGGCCGGATTGGCGGCGGCCTTGACGTAGGCGGCGGTGATGGTGGCGACGCCGCACATGCGCTGGATAAAGTTCAAGGCCGTGCGTTCGGCCGTCAAAATGCTCTTCGCCGCCCCTTTGACGACCATCACCGTCGTCAGGGCGCCGACCGCGTCGCCATCGGCCACGCACGCCTCGATGGCCAGTTCCGGGTTTACCTGCAAGAACACTTCGCGGGCAACGCCGAGTCCGGCGATGACGCACGCCTCGCGCGCCACCAGGTGCGCCTCTGCCCGCGCATCCGCCGGAACCAGCGATTCCGTGGTGACGTCCACGCCGGTTTCCCCGAGGTCTTCGCGCAGCGCCAGCGTGATCGATTCCCGCACTTCCTTGCGGTCAAAAAGATTGGGTAGTTTCACGTTCGGTTTCCTTCCATGGCATCTCTTTCATGTAGCGGCGGCCCGATCCCATCAGGATGCTGATGGGCTTCAGGGCGGCGACGTTTTCGCAGACGATCTTGATCGTCGCGGCGAACGGCACGGAGAGCAGCGCGCCGACCATTCCCCACATCCAGCCGAAGAAGACCAGCGAAAGCAGGATGACGACCGGGCTGAGATTGAGGCTGTCGCCCATAATCTTCGGTTCGATCACGTTGCCCATCACCATCTGGATCAGCAACAGCGCAACGGCGGTGAACACCGGAGTCCAGGCCGAGGGATAGTATTGCACGATCGCCAGCAGGATCGGCGGGATCGAGGCGACGATCGAACCGATGTTCGGGATGAAATTCAGGAAAAAGGCCAACGCCCCCCAGGTGAGCGCAAACTCCACCTTCAGCAATGTCAACGCCAGCCAAACCAGCACCCCGGTCACCCCACTGATGGCCACCTTGACCACCAGGTAGCGGCCGATCTGCTTGGAGATCGAGGCCATGATCTCCGTGAATTGCGCGGCCCGCTCGGCCGGGAACGCCGCCGCGACCTTGTACTTGAAGTAGGGCTTCCCGAGCAACATGAAGACCAGGAAGATCAGCACCAGGATCAGCTTGCCGAGGAAATTGCCCATGAATACCGCGACCGATCCCGAGAGCGCCGCCAGCTTGGGGCCGATCTGACGCGTCCAGTCGATGTCGGCCAAATAGTGTTCGGGCAGCTCGAATTTGGTGGCGGTGTCCTGGTAGATCGCATGGAGCTGCGCCAGGTATTTGGGCGATTCCGCCAGCACGTCGCGCACCCGCGCCCCCAGGAAGATGCCGCAGAAATAGCAGATGAAGAGCACCAGCATCAGCACCGAAAAAACCGCAAAGCCCAGCGGAACCTTCCGGTGTACCAGATAGTTGACCACCGGGCCGCAGATGTACGAAAACAACCACGCAATCATCAGCGGAATCACCACGTTGTAGGCCACCTTGAATGCCGCCGCCACCGCGAACAGCACCAGCACGCTCAGCAACCCCACCATCAAATTGGACCGTTTCATCCCCGAAATCCTCCCCTTCCTCTCGGAAGTGCGGCTATTGATAGACGACAACGCCCCGCATGGGAAGGGGAATCGGGGCGCGACGAGCTACATGACGTCCGGCGACCATCAAGCGGTTTTCTGAAAAATGGTCCTGTAGTTAATGGTCTTGTGAAAATACCTGACCGCTGCTCCGAGGATGACAAAACCATTTTGCGACAAGACGATCCCTGCAATTGAATAAGCCCGCACCACAACGGGCAAAACTATCTCGCCACGCTGGGCTTGTTTTCCCAGCACCTTTTTAACCACAAGAGGCACAGCGCGGCACAGCCGCAACCAAAGAAGATCTCGCGCAAAGACGCAAAGGCGCAAAGCTACGCGGGAACCTTGGCGGCCTTGCGGCTTGAGCGAAGCGGGCGCGAGTTAAAACTTGCCGGGAAAACAAGACGTCGGCGGATAGTAGTACAAGAGACTCAAAAAACGAAGCTGCATGAATACGGCAGGTCTCCTTTTGCGTTTTCTTGTGTTTTTGTGGCCATAATTCGATTGGTTGCGGGCCGAGTTGGGGATTATCTGATCTATAGGCTTTAGGAAAGGAGCCAAAAAGAAATCCCCTCCGAAACCGGAGGGGATTGGTAGAATCAACCAGACCTGTTTAGAAGCGGTGCATGATTTTTCCGCTCAGGATGTAGGCGGTGTAATCGGAACCAAACACGCCATCAAGGTCGATGCCGAACTCGGTGGTGTCGGACTGCCACTTGGAGAAGCGGAGACCGCCGCCAATCTTCATGAGATCCTCTTCGCGGGCTTGCAGGGAAACACCAACGTTGTTGACGCCGCCGACCATCGTGTAGGTTTCATTGTCCATTTCCGCATTGAACTCGTGCAGCCAATGGGCGCGGAGTTCCGGCTGGAACTCAAGCTCGGTGTTGAAGCTTTCGATCTGGTGGATCATCGACAGGGTGGCGCCCAGCGAGCTGAGGAAGGACCACTGGTCGTAGGAATCGTAGTCCTTGGCCGGCAATGCCAGCGATGAGGTTTCCGTGTAGTCTTCGCGGTTGTAATAGGTGGACAGCAGCGAAGCTTCCGGCGTGAACAGCAACGAATCCTTGAGCGCCGCAAAGGCCAATCCGCCGCCCAGGTAGAAGCCGACGGTTTGGGCATTGTATTCGCCCGTGTAGCCCAGCGACTTGATGCCTTCGGTCTCGACCGCATTGAGGGCATAGTTGAGGTTGGCGTCGAAGTAGCACTTTTCGCCCTGCGCGGCAAGGTAGGCCACGGCGTGGCCGGTATCGGCCTCGGCGTCGTTGCCGGCATTGCCATCGAGCATGGTGCTGGCATAGCCAACACCCAGGCCCGCCAGCAGGTTGTTGAAGCGCTTGTCCATGCCCACCATGCCGCCGGCCACGGTGGCTTCGTAGCCTACGTGGTCGGAGGATGACTTCTGCTCAAGACGGGAGCCATAGCCACGGCCCCAAACCTGATAGGTCGTCGGAACCTCGAAATCGGACGGGGCACGCGGGGCCTTTTCGTTCACATACTCCGCAACCGCCTTGTATTCGCTGTCCCGGCTGCCGGTCACATAGGGCTTGCCCACTTCCGACGGCTCGCCCTTCAGCGGTGGCATCGGAGCCCGATCCGATACGGTGCGGGCGGAATCACGGACATCCCAGCTCGGCAGGTGGTCGTCCAGCCATTGCACGGAATTGTCGTACCAGTCGGCCGGCCCGGCCGCGCCTTGCGGCACAGAACCGTTGCTGCCAAAATTTTGCAGGCGCAGGTAGCTGCGGGTGCGATCCTTCACCTGATCCGCGAAGACCGATTGCAGGCCGATCAAGGTATTCGCCATTTCCGGCGTGCGGACATAGCCGTTTTGCAGGTTGAAATCGGCCTCCGCCTGGGAGTTGAAAAGCGCTTGAATTGTGCTGCTTACACCTGGAATGCCAACCAGGTCGTCCAACGCCTTCCCGAACTCGCCGTCGGCCTCCAGCGCATCGGCCAAGGCCAGCTGGCCATAGGTGGCGTAGAGGTTGCGTAGTCCATTGACCGTGTAGTTGGTCACGCCGTTGATCCCCGAAATCCAATCCGTATTGCCTTCCAACATGATGTCCGAAATCGCCAAGTTCTGGGAGATCGAGTTGGTCGCCGTAGCCAGCAGGAAGTCGTTTAGGCTGTTGGCGGAGGATCCGTACAGCGTCCAGGTCGTGCCCTGCTCGAACGTCAGGCTGTTGCCCCTGATCAAGCCGTTGGTCAACACGCCGCCCACATCGCCATACTGCGTACGCAACTGGCTACCGCTCTTCGACGTGAAGGTGGTCGCCGAGGCCTTCCCCAGCCCCACGTCCAACGTTCCACCGCTGTTGACCGTCAAAGCATTCGCCACATTCAGGCGCGCACTCGCAGACCCCAGTCGGTAGGCATTCCCAGATGAAACGGCTAGCGCGCTTCCCGACAGGTTGAGCGTGCCGTTGGCAACCGTTATGTTGTTGACCGTGTGGGCAGAGCCAAAAACCACTTTTGCAGTCCCGCCATCCTGCCCAATGGTTTGAATGGCGCTTCCGTTGTTGGCGATATTCAGCACGCTATTGGCAGACCCTGTGAACGAAATGTTTGTTGTGCCAGCTGCCGAAAGGGTCATGTCATGCGTTCCTGTCCCGCTGAAAACGACACTGCCTACATTTGCGCCCGTCACAGCCACGTTGTCGTCGCTGCTGGCAACTTCGATCCGCGCCACATTCCCGCCGGAAATGGAGACGTTATTGGTCGTGTTTCCGTTGAAAAGGAGGTTCGAGAAGGAACCTCCCAGGATATTCACCGTATTTTCACCGACAAAACCGGGGAACGCGCCATCATTCAATGCCGTAAACTCGGCATGGCTGAATGTTCCGTTGTTGATGGTGGTGGCAACGGGATAGTAGCGAGCAACCACCCGCAAGCCGACCTCGCCCAAAAAGGAGCCGCCATTGATTTCGACATTGCTATCCTGCAGGAAGGCCCCGGCACCGGAAACACCCTTGATTCCGTTGGCACTTCCAGCTTGGCCGCCCACAAAGGTGCCTCCGTTGATGGTAATGTTGTCCATGTAATCGACAAACAGACCGCTACCCCCTTGGGCCGCAACAGAACCAGCGGCCAGGTTCACCGCCGTTCCGCCGATGCCCCCTACGAACATTCCGCCATTAACCGTCAAGGTCGATCCGTTCAGCGCCTGGTCTTCGCGCGAGATTCTAACGCCATGCCCGCCCCGGGCACCGTTGATTTCCAGATTGGACACATCGTAGGGATTCGCAATTTCGGTGGAGTTGAAGCGGGCCACGCCGCCATTCCCGCCGACATAGGTTCCGGAGCCGATTTCAAAGTTTTTCGGGGCAAAATCGGAAAAAACATGGACCCCGTTTCCTCCATACGCCTTTGCCCGGCCGCTGTTGTTGGTGATGGAACCACCGATTCCTCCGAAAAATCCTGCCGTTCCCGTGAGTGGATCCAGCGTAAAGGTACCTCCAAGTTCAAGTCCATGGCCGCCCAATGCATCCGCCGCGGAGCTTGCCGATGATTGAATAGCGCCACCAGCACCACCCGTGAAGGATCCTGCATTGATATCGACCGCCCCGTTCTGGACGTTGACAGCCGCCCCCCCGTTTGCCGATGCTTGGGACACCGCAAAGGAAGCGGAACTGATTCGGCCCCCATTGCCTCCCACGACCAAGGCATTGTTTACCGTCAGCTTGTCCGTTGCGCCAACACCGCCAAACGCGATGCCGGAACCGCCGTTCACCGACACCGGGGACGCCAGCGCCGTCATGGTGACATCCCCGCCCTTGCCGCCCCGGATGGCTTCGGCCTCGATCGCCTGGTTGTTGATCGTCGCCAGATCAATGTTGCTTAGCCGCAAGCCAGCGCCTCCATCGCGCGTAATCGCGGCTGCCGAACTGGTCGTCTGGGCCGATGCACCGGTAAAACTTGAACTAGACACGGATACCGCCGCCACGTTGGTAATGGCGGCTGAGCTTCTGGCAATGTTGTTTGCCACCACGCCCACATACTGGTTGTTGACCAAATTGGTCGTTTGTGTGCCGGTACCGGTATAGACAAAGTTGGTTACGGCACCAAAAGAAACAACCCCGGTCGATACGGAAGCCAGCAAGACAGCGATGCACCTATTCATGATTCCCCCTCGGAAAGTGTGGATTATACAACAGCGCAACAAGGTCGCACAAAGGTCGAGGGATGTCATGTCAAAAAACGGCGAATCCGTTTTTTCCTGTATCGTTCGCCTAGAGAGTGGATGGAACGCACCGGCGCGAAGAAGGAATGATACAAAATAAAGGTGATAGATCGTGGTTCAGACAGAACGGGGGCTGGAAAGCCCCCGCTCCAGCGAGGGAGAGGGGACATTCCTGTCCCCTTTTCAAAGCGTTATCAATACCATTCACGTTGATCAGATATGAAACCCACTCGCCGCTGGAGAAACGGGTGCCACAAACATGCGGAGTCAGAGAATATTCGGCTGGATGCGCGGAATGGGCCACAGGCTGCCGAGCTTTAATCCCGCGCGATCATACAAAACAGAAGGAGACTCCCCTATGAATCCAGACGGGATTACAGGATCGGTAGGATGTTTTTTGGCTCAACCATCAGTGGCCCGGCATGCTTCTGTCCATCAAGCGGTTTCCTGAAATATGGTCTTGTCGTTAATCGTCTTGTGAAACTCCCTGCCCGCTGTTCCGAGGATGACAAAACTATTTTATGACAAGACGATCTTGCTTTCGCGCGGGATTTTCAACATCCCGTTGCCCAATCCTGTGCGGTGTGGTTGGCTCAACCATCAGTGACCCTGCATGCTTCTATCCATCAAGCGGTTTCCTGAAACATGGTCTTGTCGTTAATCGTCTTGTGAAACTCCCTGCCCGTTGTTCCGAGGATGACAAAACTATTGTGTAACAAGACGATCTTGCTTGCGCACGGGATATTTCAACATCCCGTTGCCCAATCCTGTGTTGTGGTACGTGCCAGGGGTGCGCACACAGCAAACAGGGAAGCCCGCACTACAACGGACAAGACTGCCCTGATTTCACAGAAGGAAACAAAGGGAACCAAGGCCACTCCTTCGTTTGCTTCGTTTCCTCTTTGTAAAAAAATTCCGGGTGCTTGGCGTATTGAAAATACGGGATAGTTTAACCGCAAAGCCCAAACAACGGCTTTGATTGCGTAACCGCGACGCCCTCTTCGAACTACTTGTGCACAAAAAAGCGACGGGGGCGTCGCTTCTACGATAAACGGAAGGTGGCATCGCATTCGTGAAGTACGCTGGCCAAATTTACGCAAAGGCCGTTTCTTGCTGAACTCCATGATCTTTGTGAGAGGCGGCGATTTCTCACGAAGCACTCGAAGTAAGACCGACCCGCCAGGCTCCGCGAAAAAACCTGATTCCCCACCCAGCGAGGTATGTACGCAACAAAAAAGCCGTCCCGAAGGACGGCTTTTAGTACTCTCGTTAATCCTTAGGATTAGCGGCGAGATTTCTTGCGGGCGAGGAACATGCCGAGACCAGCAATACCCATCAGGCCGATCGTGGCCGGTTCCGGAATCACGGTTCCCATAGCCGCTACACCGTCCGCAGCAAGACCGAGGTCGTAGTTATCTGCGGCCGGAGGAGGATCGCCAGCGGGATTCAGATTTGCAGCAGTAAGCACGTGTCCAATGTAGTAATTATCGCCTACAGCAATCGATCCACTATTGAAGATTCTTCCATAAATCATCCCATTACCAAGGAACGGTTCAGCGATGATAGCAAAATTGCCAGCTGCATAATCCTCAAAGAGCGCACCGGTATTTTGGAATGAGCCACTCCAAACCAACTGGTCGTCACCAGTTATAAGAGCGCCAATATCAAGCTGACCAGGGGCAAATTCATTCGCAACCCCATCGACGCCTGCATAGATCAACTGTACCGTAGCCGTGTCTCCAATGCTTGGGATTATGCCAGCTCCCCCATCCTTGTCATAAATACCAAAGGAAGAGAAGAAGTTGATATAAAAGTCAGCTTGTGCCCCGACCGCCATCATAACCGCCATTGCTAACACTACATTTTTTTTCATTGTATTCTCCTAATTTGCTACTAACCACCGACTAATCAACCCAGACTAGTCAATATCAAACGGGCGAATTTCTTTCCAAGTAATAGAAGAAGGAACCGAAAGCCAGAAACCCTGCGCAACACCGATAGCCGGATTGCCAGACCAACCGGCACGCCCCTTGTTATAAGTAGAATATCCAACTCCATTCCAAACGTTTAATACGCTTCCTGCAGGTGCCTGCACAGCTAGATCCGTATCGCCCCACAACGTTTCAACTGGATAGAAATATCCACTCGCGTCCAATCCTGTAACCGCTACGGTGTTAGTTTCGCTAAGCAACACCTCTCCGCTTAGGATTATTTGATTAGTTGCAGTACCTGCAGCCTTCACCCAAAGCGCACTGCCGAGGGTTACTACCGGGTTTGGACTAAAGCCAGCACGGCCCTTGTTTGAGGTAACATAAGCGTTGGCGCCTTTATCCCACAGGTTGATTACAGAACCGGTTGGCAGGCTTCCAAACAACTCATTGACGGTGAGCCCGCCTGTTTCGAAGTTGAGAGCCACAAGAGTCAACTGTCCACCCACTGCGGTTACCTTGGCATACCCCACCATATTGGCGCTGGTGACGGTTTGCGCGGTCACGACGGAAGCCGCGCACGCGAGTACTGCTGCTGTCATTACTAGCTTTTTCATTGTATTACTCCTTGCTTTAAGTGAACCCACTTCACTTAGTGTTTTTCTAAATACACCCGAACCTTTGGCTTGGCAACTGGTTTTTCGATATTTTTCCCGAACCGCCCCATTCGCGGCATCTGTTGAACTCTCCAAAACAGTCCACCGAGCCTTGGTTCCGGTGCTTGCAACCGATGGGAAGCGAACCCATTTCACTTCCACATCTATTGCGAACCCGTGCATATAAGGGCACACGCCGGGCAAAATAGCAAGTTTAAGATTGGTTAGATTTGGGGAAGGCGGAGGGGGAGTCAATGGGGTGGAAGAGGTTGAAGAGTGAAAGAGTTGGGAGGTCAAAGGTCTGAAAGTCAAAGGTCGAAGGCCGGCGCCGACCAAGGATACGACGGGAGGAAGAGGTAGTGTGAAAGGTGGAAGAGTGGAAGGGGTTGCGGAGGGGAAAAGTCGAAAGTCAAAGGTCGAAAGATGGCGGCGGCGGGCGCCACACAACCCTTTCGGTGGATGGCTGAGGGTTGTAGGATCGCCTACCCGGCAGGGAGGCGATGGAACCGGAGGAACCGCATTCGGCCAGAACGATGCACTGCGAAGACCCCTTTTTAAAGCACAGGAGTGCCGGCCACGGACGCGACGGAGCGCGTCCCTCCACCAATCGGCAGAAACCGCCCGGATGAGTTGTAGGGCAGGTGACCCACCCGCTGAATGGCCGGTGGGTCACCGGCCCCACAGGACAGAGAACCGCGAAAGACAGAGCGGAAACCGAGCGGGGTTTCTTCTTTGCGTTCAGCACAGATTCACAGGATTCCTAATCAGTGCAAATCCGCGCAATCTGTGGACAATATCTGCTTGGTTCCGGCTCAGCCGGGTTGGGATAACAGAATGCACGGGATAGGTAGAGCCTGATTGATCTTGATTTCGCTGGGGGCTGGAACGCCCCCGCCCGGAGAGGGGGCTTTCCAGCCCCCAGGCTCCCCTAGGTTCAATTTGGAACCAGCCCTCCCGGAATTTACGCAATCAGCAGAATCCTTTTTCAATCCAGCCCATCCTGCGATCCGGTCAACAAACTGCAAAAACCTTTGGGCAATACTTCACTTCGAAAGGCGGGCGATCTCCTTTTGCGCCATGCCAGCACCCTGAAGATCGCCTTTGGAGCGCAGGAAAAATTCGTAGTCCGTCCATATCTGGGTGCTGTTCGGGAGTATATCAAGCGCCGAACGCAGGTCGGTGCAAGCGCCCTCAACATCCCCCAGCGTACCGCGTATCTTGCCTCGCAACGCAATGAACAGGGGGGATTCCCGGTAGTGATTCTCGATGCCTAGGTTCAGGTATTTCACCGCTTCCTGAACATTGTTGCGGCTCATGTTCAAACCGACGAGATGGTAGAGCGCCCAAAACTCGTCCGGCACATACTTCAAGGCCATTTCGTACTGGGTTATAGCCTGCGGCCAATTCCCAACCGACTGCATGCCTTCGGCCGATGACATGAAGCTGGCGGCGATTTCGTTGCGCACCACCGGATTTTCAGGAGAGAGTTCAGCCGCCTTGATGAGCAGCTCCACGCAGGGTTTCAACTGGCCATTGGCCTTGAGAATATTGGCCTGAAGTGTCATGCGCAACGCTTCGTGCGACTTGGCCACGGTTTCCCGCTCCTCGTCGGAAAGCCCCTCCAACAGTTCCTGGGGAACGTCGGAAAAGTGGTCTAGCAAGACCTGCTGGTTTTCGTGCGGCGTATAGTGGAAGGTGCTCTTGGGCGCGGAAAACTCGATGACGGGGAATCGGTCGGTGTTCAGCTTGCCAAGACCGAACATGGCGTCGTCGACCTTCAAGCGGGCGACAAACATGCTCAATAGCATTTCCGGCTTCGTAAAGCCGACTTCGGCCAATGAGTTCTTGACCTCTGGAATTTCGAATTTGCCGTGGACGACAGGCAGCCGCAGGGCATCCACCCCCTTCCCACCGAGCAGGATGGTGTCGAACCCGGTGAAGAAGAGCAGGCAATCCGGAAACACCTTGGCGAACGAGCGCATGATGGTGGCATAGTTTTCCTTCGACAGTTCGTAGAGCGGCAGGTACTGGACCATGATGCCCCCGTCGGCCAGTTGCGCCTTGGCCTGCTCGAAAAAGTCGACGGTATAGAGGTTGGCGGCCCCGGCCATCACCGGCTCGAAGGGGTCGGAGGTGATCACATCGTATGGTTCGCCACCGACAAAGAGGTGGTTGCGTCCGTCGTTGATGGTGATCTTGACCTTGGGATTGTCGATGACGTTGTGGTTGCGCGGGCCCCAAACGCGGGCCACCTCCACCACGCTGGGTTCGAATTCGACCACCTCCAGGTGTTCGGCGGGATAGCAGGCCACCGCCCCGAAGGTAACGCCTGCCCCCAACCCAATATTCACCACTCGCTGGGGATTGGGATGGAAGAGCATGGGCAGATGGCCCATCATGCGCTGGAGCATCATGCTGCGTTCTGAGGTATCGGCCTCCACTTTGCCTTGGCTGCAATAAGACATTTTTTCATCTGGCGTCTTAACGACAGAAATCGTGGATGTGATGCCTTCGTTGTAATACATCAACCGTTCGCTGTTGAGCTGATCCTTTATCACGATCTTGCCATTGGCCACGTAGTTCCATGGTGAAAAATACGGTCCCGATGCCAAAATCTGGTGATCCCATTTCGGCGGGTTAAGCACAATGCCCATCACGGCAACCACCGCCACCCCTATTGCCGTCCAGCGGGCGGTCTTGCCATTATCCCTTGGCCAGCAAAGCGCAACCCCCAAGGCCAGTATCAGAAAGGCCAGCACCGTCAGGGAAACCTGCATGCCCAGCGCCGGCAACAAAACAAAACCGCCAACGCCCGCCCCCAGCGCTGCGCCGATGGTGTTGAACATGGCCGCCTCGCCCACCGCGCGCGGCGAGGAATCCATCGCCGAACGGATCGCCTTGATGGCGGCCGTGAAGGAGGCGCCGAAAAGCACCGTGGGGACGAGCAGGAAGATGAGCGTGATGACAAACTTAAGCCCGATCATCCGATGCCAATTGGGCTCGCCCTTAAGCATCAGGTTTTCAAGCAGGAATTCGGGCATGGCCGTAAACCAACCCAGCGACACCAGCGTGTAGATCCCGGTCAACATCGCCGCACCGCCAAAGAGCAACGCGGGTCGCTTTACCTTGTCGGCAAAGCGGCTGACCAACACCGCCCCCAGGGAAAGCCCGACAAGGAAGACGGAGAGCATGGCCGAAAACGAATAGGTGGTGGAGCCAAACACGAGAATCAGCGCCCGGAACCAAACAACCTCGAACGCCAAGGCGAGAAAACCCGAGGCTCCGACGGCCAGCAACAAGCCATTGGCCACCGGGCCGCGCTTGGAGCGTTCGGCAGGCAGGGCGGCTTCGCGCTTTACGGCTTCGAGAATCTCCGGCGAATAGTCGAGTTTGCGGGAAAGCAAGACCGACACAATCCCCACCGTCAGATCCAGGCACACTGCCAGAATGTTGGATCCCGTCATCCCCAGCTTGGGAATGAAGAGAAAGCCGGAGAGCATCACACCGGCCACGGCCCCCAGGGTGTTGACCCCGTAGAGGATCCCCAGCCGCGAACCAAAGCGTTCGACCCGCGAGAGGAAGCCGGAGGACAAGACCGGCAGCGTCGCCCCCATCATGGCGGTGGGCACCAGCAGGAGCACCAACGTGAGCACCACCCGCACGACGGTCAGGAAGCCCAGCGAATCCGAAACATGGAGGGCCGCGAAGCGGTAGAGCACCTTGATTAGCTCAAAGATCAAGGGCACGGCGAGCGCGTAGAGCGCGGTGGCGATCTCCAGCAGGCCGAACAGCCGGACCGGCCGTTTTATTTTCGCCGCCCATTTCCCCGCAAAGTGGGCGCCCAGGGCCAGGCCGAACATGTAGGTCATCATGACCGTGGCGGCCGCATACACCGTATTGCCGAACACCAAACCCAAGTGGCGTACCCACAGAACCTCGTAGGTGAGCGCCGCCAGACCGGAGAAGAAGAACAGAAGTGATATGGTTTTCATTTGGGCGTTATAAACGTACTCATCCAAGCCAACAAGCAGGAAGAGGTTAAAAACAAATTAACGGGAATCTGCGCAGAAAGAATCCTTTTGCATTCGTTTCCTCCCCTCCTATAGTTGGGCGGATGGAACACTACATCCACCACATCAACCCGATCCTGCTGGAAATCGGCGGCCCGCTGGCGATTCGCTGGTATGGCCTCTCCTATTTGATGGGCTTCGTTGCCTGCATCCTGCTGCTGCGGCGCTGGGCGCGGCGCGGCGAATTCGACGTACCCGACACGGAGGTGGGCAACTTTGTCGTTTTGCTGGCTTTTTTTGGCGTATTCCTCGGCGGGCGGCTGGGCTACGTGCTCTTCTACGGCTTCGGGGCGTTCCTGGACGATCCGCTTTCCGTGCTGCGCGTCTGGGAGGGGGGCATGTCGAGCCACGGCGGATTCATCGGGGTGATCCTCTTCCTGCTATGGTACGCCCGCAAACACGGCCATTCGTTTTGGAACCTGTCCGACCACATGGCGTGTACAGCCTCGCTCGGATTCGCCTTCGGCCGGCTGGCCAACTTTGTCAACGGCGAGCTGTGGGGCCGCGCATCCGACGTAAAATGGGCGGTGGTTTTCCCGCAGGAGCTGGGCTACCATTACGGCAACTACGACCTGCCGGCCATCCGCCAGCTGATCGAACAAGGCCTGCTTTTGCCGCGCCACCCGTCGCAACTCTACCAGGCGGCCCTGGAGGGTTTCCTGGTGTTTGGCCTCATGCTCCTGCTGCGCCGCACGGCGTGGGGCCGGCGACCCGGCGCGCTGAGCGCGAGCTACCTCGTCCTCTACGCCCTCGCCCGCATCGCCATGGAGTTTTTCCGCGAACCCGACAGCACCGTCTATTTTGGCTGGCTCACCAAGGGACAGCTCTATTCCGCGCTGATGCTCCTGGTCGCGGTGGCGGTTTGGCTGGGCACGCGCGCAAGGGCGCAGCGCGGCCTTGCAGCAACCAACAAACACGAAGGCACGAGGAGCACGAAGCTTTGAGTTCTTGGTGCCTTGAGCGCAGCGGGTGTTTGAAACAAACCATGCACAGAAAACAATCTTGCCAGAGGTTAAGACCATGGGAAAACAATACAAAGCGTTCGCCCTGCTTTCCGGCGGGCTCGACAGCCAACTGGCGATCTGCGTCCTGCGCGAGCAGGGCGTCCATGTCGAGGCCATCACCTTCCGCAGCCCCTTTTTCGGCACCGAAAAGGGCGAAAAGGCCGCCGCCGCGATCGGCGTGAAGCATCATATCGTCGACTTTACCGAAGAGATCCTCGCGCAGGTGCAAAACCCGGCCCACGGCCTGGGCAAGGCGATGAACCCGTGCATCGACTGCCACGCCCACATGGTCATGCGGGCGGGCGAGCTGATGGAAAAACTCGGCTTCGACTTCATCGCAACGGGCGAAGTGCTCGCCCAGCGGCCCATGTCGCAAAACAAGAACAGCCTCGGCGTGGTGGCGCGTTGCTCGAAATACGAGGATGTGCTTGTCCGCCCGCTCTGCGCCAAGCTGCTGCCTCCCACCAAACCCGTCCGCGAAGGATGGATCGACGCCGAAAAGCTCCCCGCCTTTTCCGGGCGCAACCGCACCCCGCAGATCGAACTGGCCGCGAAATTCGGCCTCAAGGACTACCCCGCCCCGGCCGGCGGCTGCCTGCTGACGGAAAGGCTCTTTGGCCTCAAACTCAAGGATTTGCTGATGCACGAGGGCCCGGACACCGACCGCACCAACGTCTGGCTGCTCCCGGTGGGCCGCCATTTCCGGCTGTCCGAAAACACCAAGCTCATCGTCGGCTCCGATGAGGCCGAAAACGAGCGGCTCGACGCCCGGGCGAACCCGCAGGATTTACGGCTGGCCAGCCCCGATTTCGCAGGCCCCGTGGCCATCGTTCCGGCGGCGATTCCCGAAGCGCTGCTGCGCACCGCCGCATCGATTTGCGCGCGCTACGTCAAATCGCCCCCCGGCCAGCCGGTACGCATCCAGGTTTCGGGGGGCGGAAGCACGCGTTTCCTCGACGTGGAGCCAATGGCGCCGGACGCCGTCGAGCGCCACCTGATCACGCGCCAGATGGAAAAATAGGCGGGTGGTCGCCACAAAATTGGCGCAGCCCCCGCCCCATCCGGAAATTTTTGTTGGAAATCGGCAAAAAACATTGCACCGCATCGGCATGCGCAATCTCCGTCCGGTGGGCGCCCGCATCATCCGACATTTATTTCCACGAACCGCTTCGGACGGCCCATCGGTCAACCCGCTCATTAGCAACGGCTTGGAATGCTAAATTCCGCGTGGCACACCCCGTGCGTTAGCCCGGGCATGAAAATTCCCTATTTGATCGATACCACGCTGCGCGAC
>JBGSLE010000095.1:0-2527 GCA_041740875.1 Pontiella sp.
GCCGATGCAGCCGCGCAGGAGCCCATGCTTGTGCAGCGTGACGAACGCGCCCATGGTCGCCCGCATGGCGGGCGTGATCGTTAGGTTCAGCAACGGAAGACCGGGCAGCAGCGCGCGGGCGATGCGGTGGCGAGCCAGGCGCAGTAGGCCGACCTTGTCGGCAACCGACAGCACCGGGTTCTCCGGCAAGTCGGCGGCGGAATCGGCGCATACCGTTTGCCAATGGCCGGAAACGGCGGCCGAAACATAGCTGACGCAATGCGACCAATCGCCGGTGAGGCTTCCGGAGGTGTCGTACTTGAGCAAACGGATCTTGGCGTCCGCCGGCAGCATGGCCAGCAGCACCGCGATGGGACTCCGGCCGCAGATGGTCGCGCCGGTTTCCTGCACATAGCCCAAAAATGCGGGAAGGGTTTTTTCCTCGATGTGCCGGAAAGCCCCCATGTCGAGCTTGCGCAGGTTGTTCTCGATGTCCTGCTTGAACGGGACATAGTCGAAGGTGCGCCCGTAATGGGTGAAATCCGTGCTGACCACCACCAGCGTATCGCCATCGACAATTCCAAGCAGACTGGAGGCGATATCCCGCGCACTGGCTTCGTCCAGCTCCCCGCAGACGATGGGTACGAGCTTGAAAGCGCCGAGCGCCCGTTGCAGGAAAGGCAGTTCGATCTGCACGCTGTGCTCGCTCGCATGCGCGCGCGGATGCGACTGGAACGCCGGATCCCGCATCAGCCGCTCTACCGCTGGACGATCGATCTCGATGGCGCCCAGCGGCGTTTCAATGTGGGTTGCATCGGGGATGCTGACGGAATCCAGCAGGGCGACGCGGTGGCTCGGCCCGATCACGACCACCCGGCTATAGCTCCTTTTTTGGAGCAGTTTGACGCCGTGGGCGGCGACCATTCCGGAATAGCGGTAGCCCGCATGGGGCAGCACCAGAGCGATCAAATCCTCCACCGGTTTGGGATCGGCCGCCTCGAGATAGCTGTCCACTTCGCGGGCCAAATGCTGCGGGTTGTCCGTGTACCAGGTCCCCGCCAATTCCGACTTCAACACCTTGGTTTGCATGCGCGCCCCCCGTTGAACAGGCGGAAGCTACACCCGCCGCCGGAAGTCCGCAATAGCGCAATGGCGCGATGTTTGCGTTGATCGAAGCCCGGGGCGCACCTATTCTCCGCGCCATGGCTGAAAGCATACTCATCCGGATTGCGGCATACGGCGGACTCTATCTACTGATCAACCTGTTCGCCCTGCTGGTTTCCGACAAGCTGCTCTTTGTTCCCCAGGCCCCGAGCTACGCCACCCTGCCCGATGAAGTGAAGATCGAAACGGCCGATGGAGAGCGGATCAACGCCGTCTTCCTTGAACATCCTCGCGCCCGCTTCACGATCCTGTTCAGCCACGGCAACGCCGAAGACCTCGGCAACGTGGTGCCCTTCATGCGGCAGTTCCACGACCTTGGCTATTCGGTGCTGATGTACGACTACCGCGGCTACGGAACCAGCGAAGGCGCTCCCTCCTACCGCAACTCACTGCGGGATGCCGAAGCCGCCTACCGCTGGCTGGTCGAACAAAAAAAGACAGCCCCCGAAACCATCATCGCCCACGGTCGTTCCCTCGGCGGCGCGCTCGCCACCCGGCTGGCGGCCAACCATCGCGTCGGCGGCCTCGTGGTCGAGAGCTCCTTCGTATCCGCCTTCCGCGTCAAGACCCGCTGGCCCATGCTGCCGTGGGACAAATTCAACAGCATTCGTTCCATGCGGCAGGTGGCCTGCCCCGTATTGGTCATGCACGGCACCGACGACGAGATCCTCCCCTTCTGGCATGGCCAGGCGCTCTATGACGCCGCGCCCGCGCCCAAGCGGTTTTTCCCCATCGAAGGCGGCCAGCACAACGACTATGCGTACGTCGCCGGCGACGGCTACCTGGCGGAGTTCCAAGCCTTCATGGACCTCGTGCAGGCGGCCGAGCTATAGCAGCAATCCGGCGCGGACGAATTCCGCCGCATTGGGGCTGCCGCACTCGGCGATGACCTTGAGGGCGAATTCAAACGCCGTGCCGGGGCCTTGGCTGGTGATGAGGTGGCCATCCACCACAACCCGCTCGTCGACGGGCTGGACATCGGCAGGAAGCTTTCCCTCCACGCCGGGATAGCAGGTAAACCGCTTCCCCTTCAGGATGCCGGCTTCGTTCAACGCCAGCGCGGCGGCGCAGATGGAGCCAATCCATTTTTTCCGTTTATTGAAATCGCGCAGCGCCCGCTGGACGCCCGCGTGCTGGCAGAGCGCCAGCGTGCCGCCGAACCCGCCGGGCAGCAGCAGAATGTCGAAGTCGCTTGGATCGATCTGGTTCCAGGTGGTGTCGGGAACCAGCTTGACCCCGCGCGAGGCGACGATGGTTCCATCGGTCAATCCCGCCGTGGTGACCACCCATTCGGCGCGCCGCAGCGTGTCGACGATGATGACGGCTTCCATCTCCTCGCAGCCGCTGGCGAGCGGAATCAATGCCTTCATGTCCATCCTCCCGG
>JBGSLE010000096.1:0-5274 GCA_041740875.1 Pontiella sp.
CGCGGCGCACGCGCATCGGCGCGAAGTGGTCGTTGATCTTCGCCAGCAACTCCTTCTTGGCGGTGCCGTAGCCCATGCCGCCGGCGCGGTAGCGCGCCGCCATCTCGGCCTGTTCCGCCTCCGTCGCGAACAGCCGGTAGAGCGCGAAGACGTTGCAGGTCTCCGGATCCTTGGGATCCTCCAGCTCCTTGCAGTCGGTGACGATCTTCATCACGCGCTTTTTCAGCGCGCCCGGATCGCCGAAGATTTCGAGCGTGTTGTCGTAGGATTTCGACATCTTCTGCCCGTCGATGCCCGGCACCACCGCCACGCTATCGCGGATCGAAGGTTCCGGAACCGTGAAGACCTCGCCGTAGGCGTTGTTGAAGCGGATCGCCAAATCGCGCGTCACCTCGACGTGCTGCTTCTGGTCGCGCCCGACCGGCACGACGTTGGAATCGACCGCGAGGATGTCGGCGGCCATCAGCACCGGATAGGCGAAGAGGCCGTGCGAAGGGGCGATGCCCCTGGCCGTCTTGTCCTTGAACGAATGGCAGCGCTCCAGCAACCCCATCGGGCAGACCACGGAGAGCAGCCAGGCAAGCTCGTGAACCTCCGGCACATCGGACTGGCGGTAGAACGCCGTTTTGGCCGGATCGATGCCGCACGCCAGGAAATCGAGCGCCACCTCGGTGGTCATCGACCGCAACGCGGCGGCGTCCTGCACCGTGGTCATGGCGTGGTAGTTGGCGATGAAGAGGTAGGCCTCGCCCTGCTCCTGCAGCTCGATCGCCGGCTTCATCATCCCGAAATAGTTGCCGATGTGCAGCTTGCCCGACGGCTGTATGCCCGAAAGTATCCTCATTGAACGCTCCCCCTGAACTTTCCGAAAAGAGCGGCATTCTTACCCGTTCCCCCTTCCCGTTACAAATCCATAAACCCACCCAAATCGGCGGCGGCCCCCGCCGGGCGCGGGGGAAGGACTGGACAGAGCAGGCGCTGGCGGCCGCCAACCGCCAACCCCGCTTGTCTTTCTTTTTTGAATACATAACCGATCAAAGATCCATATTTGTAATATTTTTAAATTCATGTTGCGCTTGCTCCTAATTTTTCAAATTCCCCCTATTTTACTACTATTTTTGACTGAATTTAAACCCATCGCCCCAGCCGCACGCGCGCCCGCAACAGGCGATGGCACGGTTGATGCGATAGTAAATTCCGTGACGAGGATGCAGCATGAACTTTGAAGGATATGAAACCGGGCCTTTTTTCGATGAGCTGATCGATAACCAGGGACGACCGCGGCCGATTGCGGCGCTGCTTGTGCAAGCCATCGAAAAACTGCCCAAAGGCAATCTGCGCAGCCGGCAGGAAGCCAGCGAACGCGCCATGCTGAGCATGGGCATCACCTTCAATGTGTACGGAGCGCGCGAGGGTACGGAACGAACCATCCCGTTCGATATCGTCCCGCGGCTCATCGATGGAGCGGAATGGGATCCGGTAGAGGCCGGACTCAAACAGCGGATCAAGGCCATTAACCGCTTCATCGATGATATTTACCACCAGCGCGAAATCATCAAAGACGGCGTGGTGCCGGAATGGCTCTTCACTTCGTCGAAGGGCTACCTGCCGCAGTGCCAGGACCTCAATCCGCCGGGCGGCGTCTGGGCCCATATTACCGGAACCGACCTCGTCCGCGATGAACACGGCACGTTTTTCGTGCTCGAAGACAACCTGCGCGTCCCCTCCGGCGTCTCCTACGTCCTGCTCAACCGCACCCTGATGAAGCGGAACTTCCCCGAAGTGTTCCACAAGAGCAACGTGCGGCGCGTGGTGGACTACCCCGTCCAGCTCATGAAGATGCTCCACAAGCTGGCGCCGGAAGGGGTTGGAAAACCGAGGGTGGCCGTGCTGACGCCCGGCGTCTACAACTCGGCCTATTTCGAACATTCGTTCCTCGCCCGACAGATGGGTGCCCAACTGGTGGAGGGGCGCGATCTGGTTTATGACGGCAAATATATCTGCGCGCGGACGACGGAAGGATTGGAACGGATCGACGTCATCTACCGCCGGGTCGACGACACCTTCCTCGATCCCGAGGTGTTCCGCCCCGACTCCACCCTCGGCTGCCGGGGCATGATGAAAGCCTACCGCGAAGGACACCTCACCTTGGCCAACGCGCCGGGAACGGGCGTCGCTGATGACAAGGTGGTCTACGCCTTCGTGCCGGACATGATTAAATACTATCTCGGCGAAGAACCGCTGCTGCCCAACGTACCCACCCACCTCTGCGTCGAAGAGGAAGCGCTGGCCTATACGCTCGACAACCTCGACAAGCTGGTCGTCAAGCCGGCCAGCGAATCCGGCGGCTACGGCATGCTCATCGGCCCGGCCGCCACGCAGGCCGAGCGCGATGCCTTTGCCAAGGTATTGCGCGCCGACCCGCGCAACTACATCTCCCAGCCCACCCTTGCGCTCTCCCGCGCGCCGGTGATGGCAGACGACCACTTCGAAGGACGCCACGTCGACCTGCGGCCCTACATTCTGCATAGCGGCGACGACTCGTACGTCTTGCCCGGCGGGCTGACGCGCGTCGCCCTGAAAAAAGGTTCGCTGGTCGTCAACTCGTCGCAGGGCGGCGGAACCAAGGATACGTGGGTCGTCGACGCCACCCCTGGCATGGAGGAAGCCTGATGCTAAGCCGTGTTGCAGACCAGATCCTGTGGATGAGCCGCTATATCGAACGCGCGGCCAACACCGCGCGTTTTCTGGAAGTGAGCTACCACCTCAACCTCGATCTCCAGCAGGATGCCAACGAACAGTGGGCCCCGCTGGTTGAAATCACCGGCGACATGAAGATGTTCCAGGCGCGCTACGGCGAACCCACCAGCGAAAACGTCATGCACTTCCTCATGTTCAACCCGGAATATCCCAACTCCATCGCCAGCTGCCTGCGCGCGGCGCGCGACAACGCCATGGGGCTGCGCGAATCGATGCCCTTCGAGCTCTTCGAGGCCATCAACGCCCTCGGCAAGCTCATCCCCGACGCCACCCGCAAGAAGGCCTTTTTCCACAGCCAGATCCTCGAACTCTGCCGCGAGATCAAACGCGCGTGCATGATGATTTCCGGCATGTATTCGGAGATCATCGAACGCGGCCGCGGCTACCACTTCTGGCGGCTCGGAGAATACATGGAACGGGCCGATAAAACCTCGCGCCTGCTCCACGTGAAATATTTCTACATCCAGCCCAGGCTCTCCGATGTGGGCACGACGGTGGACGACATGCAGTGGCTGGCCCTGCTGCTTTCGCTCGACGCCCGCGAAGCCTACCACCGCACCTACGGGCTGATCGAACGCGACAACGTCATCCACATGATCGTGCTCAACCCGGCCTTCCCGCGCGCCATCCTCTTCTGCCTCCAGTCCGCGCTCAACGGCCTCAACCTCATCACGGGCGCCCGGCAGGGCGAACCGCACGCGCAACTCAAGGCACTCTGCACCCTGCTTGAAAACATGACGCCCACCGAAATCATCGCCATCGGACTCAACGAATTCATCGACGACCTGCAGAAGCGGATGAACAACGTGAACAGCGCCATCTTCGCTTTTTTCAACCCCGACCCCGCCCTTTTGATCGGAGCCTGACCGTATGGCCATTCGCGTTGCGCTGCACCACAAGACGGTCTACGACTATGACCGGCTGGCCGAACTCGGCCCGCAAATTATCCGGCTGCGCCCCACCCCGCACTGCCGCACCCCGATCGTCAGCTATTCGCTGCGGATTGAACCGGAAGACCATTTTCTCAACTGTCAGCAGGATCCGCTGAACAACTGGCTCGCGCGGTTGCTGGTCAACCAACCGACGCGCCATTTCAGCCTGGAAGTCGATCTCGTCGCCGACCTCAAACCGATCAACCCCTTCGACTTTTTCCTCGAAAAGAACGCCGAGCGCTATCCCTTCGACTACCCCGCGCAACTGACGCGCGAACTGCGCCCCTATTTCGCCAAACAGCGCCTGACCCCGCTCTTCGAGCAATTCCTCGCATCGATCGACACCGCGAAAATGCAAAGCATCGACTTTTTGGCCATGGTCAACCAGAAGGTCAACGCGGCGCTCGGCTATACGATCCGGCTCGATCCCGGCATCTACACCCCCGAGCGCCTGCTGAAGGAAGGCAGGGGAAGCTGTCGCGATTTTGCCTGGTTGCTGGTCAACCTCTTCCGCCGGCTCGGGCTGGCCGCCCGGTTCGTTTCGGGCTACTCGATCCAGCTCGCCGCCGACGAAAAGCCGGTCGACCCCAACGCGCCCGCCGGCGTTTCGCGGGATATTTGCGACCTGCATGCGTGGTGCGAAGTCTACCTTCCCGGCGCGGGATGGGTCGGCCTCGACGCCACCAGCGGCCTCTTCTGCGGCGAAGGCCATATCCCACTCGCCACCTCCGCCGATGCCAAAGGCGCTTCGCCGCTTGAAGGCGGCATTACGCCCTGCAAGACCGAATTCAGCGTCGAAATGTCCGTCACGCGCATCCACGAAGATCCGCGCGTCACCAAGCCCTACACCGACGGCCAGTGGAGCGCCATCGTCGAACTCGGCGACGAAGTCGACCGGCGGCTGATCCAAGGCGATGTCCGGTTGAGCATGGGCGGCGAACCGACCTTCATCTCCGGCACCGACCTCGAAGGGGAAGAGTGGAACACCGGCGCCGTCGGCCCCACCAAAAAACCGCTCTCGGAAAAATTGATCCGCCGTCTGCGCGCCCGCTTCGGCCCCCAGGGACTGCTCCACTATGGCCAAGGGAAATGGTATCCCGGCGAACCGCTGCCGCGCTGGGCGCTCGGCCTCTACTGGCGCAGGGACGGCAAGGCCATCTGGGAAAATGAAGCGCTCATCGGCAGCGAAAACACCGAATACGGCTATACCCACAACGATGCGCTCGCGCTGACCGAAGAACTCACCCGCCAGCTCGGCGTCGACCGGACCTACATCAACCCGGCCTTCGAAGATCCCGTCAGGTTTTCGCTCCGCGAACGCGAGCTGCCGATCAATGTCGACCCGCTCGACAGCCGGCTCGACGACCCGCAGGAACGCCAGCAGCTGCTGAAGGTGTTCGAGCGGGGGCTCGGCACGCCGATCGGCTATGTCCTTCCGCTGGAACGAACGATGTCCGGCTGGCAGAGCGGCCTCTGGATGCTGCGCGGCAAGCAGCTTTATCTCATTCCCGGCGACTCGCCGCTGGGGCTGCGCCTGCCGCTCGAAAGCCTGCCCTGGGCGAAAAAAGAAGATCGGCCCGTC
>JBGSLE010000097.1:0-1796 GCA_041740875.1 Pontiella sp.
CGAACTTCGCGCCTGCCAGGTTGATCTCCGGATTGCGGGTCAGGCGCGTCCAGACCACCGCGGAATCCCCATCGACCTCGCCAATCTTGATCCCGTTTGCAAAATGACCGCCAACCGCCGGTCCGGCCGCCGCAAGCAGGCATCCCAACATTCCCGCCAGCCCCATCCCAAAGAAGCGTCCGTTCATCCTCATTCCATTCCCCTTTCGCGGAAAAACTCCAGCCAGCGCTTCGTTATGACGCCGGGTATCCCGTCTTCCGGCGTGTATTCATCGATGCGCTTGCCCCAATAGAAGCCGACCCAGCCATCCACCATCCCGGAGGATGCGTTGATGAACTGCTCCATCTCCCCGATGCTGCAATGGAGCGGAAACATTTCCTCCACGACGAGCGGTTTGCCGATGTCGTACTTCACAAGCGCGGCGAGCGCCCGGTCCACCTCGTCCTTGCGGGGATAGAAATGGACGCTGGCAAAATCCAGCTTTTCCGCCACCACCGGCGAGTAGAACAGCGGATCGGCATTGGGCCAGACCTGCGCCCAAGGGATCACGCCGACCGTCACCAAACCCTGTTTGTCGTGCTTGCGGATCGCGGCCACCATCCGGTCGACCCACGCCTTGGCCACCTGCTCGCTCGTGCGTCCCGCCAAGTCGAGCGCGATGCGCTGGACAAATTGCTTGCCGCCAAACTCGCCCGCCAGCCAATCCGTTTCTGCGTCCTTGCCGGGCACGATGGGCTCGTTCATCAGGTCGTAGCAGAAAACGGCGGGACTGCCGGAGCAGGTCTTCGCAACGGCCTCCCAAAAGGCAGCCTGGACATTCCAGCGCCCGGCCTCCGGGAGCGCGGCGTACCATTCCGGCACATCCTTCCGGTGGTAGCACCCCAGCCCGGTGATATCGAGATACAGACCGGCGCGCTCCGCCAACGCCACCAGGCGCGCCAGTTGCCCGAGATGCTCTTCATTGACGCTGTCGGGCGACTTCATGAACTTCGCGACCTGCAAATGGATCCGCACCAGGTTGGCGCCAAGCGCCTTGATTTCCAGGAAATCCTCTTCGACCGTCGCCCACTCGCCGATCCAATAGTCCTCTATCAGCCGGCCGGAACGGTCGTGGTCGTAATTGACTCCCCATGCGACAAACCGATCGCCCGACTCCGCGCGGACGAAGCCGGCGCCATCCGGCGAAATTCGGATCGGCTCCATGGCGGAGCAGACGCCCGGAAGCAGCGCCGCCGCCAACATCCAGCCGCATGGAATCGTGCCCATCCTCATCGCGTTTCTTTCACTGCCGCTTGGTACACCGTACGCACGGCCACCCCGTTTTTCTGAGCCAGCCGGCGGCAATCCTCGATCTCGGGGGAGATGGTGACGGTTTCGCCGTTGCGCTGGCCGACTTTTGCGCGCACCTCGCCATACGGCGTTTCGAGAACCCTGAAACTACGTTCCAGTACCGTCCGTTTGGACAACTGCTCGCGAACTCCGAAGGTCGAGGATTCCCGGAAGATCAAATCGAGCATCCGCCCGCGGTCGGAAGGGGCGCAGAGCACGGTCAGCAGAATGCCCTGCCGCTGCTTCTTCATGAAGACCGGCGTGGTGAAGACGTCGAGTGCGCCCTGTTCCATCAATTGGTCGAACAGGCAGCCGACCAGCTCCGGCGTGGTGTCGTCGAGGTTGCATTCCAACACCAGCACCGCGTCGGGCGTCGTGTCTTCGGCGACGTCGTACAGCGTTGCGCGCAACAGGTTCGGTCGGTGGTTGAGCTTGCGGTGGCCGAAGCTGTAGGCGCTCTGCGCCGC
>JBGSLE010000098.1:0-6564 GCA_041740875.1 Pontiella sp.
GGTGCCGCCGAAGGTGTTGGTGAGGATGATCCGGCTGCCCGCCGCGACGTAGGAAACGGCGACGGCCCCGACCAGCTCCGGCCGGGCGAGGTTCAGGGCTTCGGGCGCTTCGCCCGGCGCCAGGCCGAGCTTTTGCAGTTCGGTGCCCCAGGCCCCGTCGGTCAGGACGGGTTTTTGCTTCAATAGTTCCGCGATGGTTTCGTGCATGGTGGTTGCTCCTTGGTTCGTTGGCCTTTTTTAATAATAAGCTGTCGCAGACCGCCCATTCTTAATTCTTCATTCTTAATTCAAAATTTTATTCGGCGGCCACCATAGGCCATGTTGTTTCCCGGCTCAATCCGCCGTTGGGATTTCCTTTGACGATCCACGCCAGCCCTTCCGCAACCGGGTGCGGCTCGGCGGGGGCGATGGACAGGCCGGCCGTTGAATAGTCCACATAGACGATGCCGTCCGCCGTCCGGACATGCCCCTTGACGCGATAGATCTCCTCCACGTTCGCCGCGAGCGCGGGTTCGTCGAAAATGGCCAGCGGATGGCTGGTGACGGCCGGGGGCACCTCGTCCGCCCAGTGCAGGTGGCAGCCGAGGATTTCGGCCTCGATCTGCAAATCGAACATGACCGGCAGGCCGTCGGGATCATAGAGCGATTTTGCTTTCTTGAGCCCCGCCACGACCAGCTCCGCCGATTGCAGGTATTCGGTCGCGCTCTTGCCGATGAGGAACCCGCCATGGCAGCCGACAAATGGCAGCCACGCCGGGCGTTCCGTCTTTTTCCCTCGAATAGCGTCTAA
Organism: Pontiella sp.; assembly: GCA_041740875.1. Lineage (GTDB taxonomy): Bacteria > Verrucomicrobiota > Kiritimatiellia > Kiritimatiellales > Pontiellaceae > Pontiella. The sequence continues at coordinate 791 of JBGSLE010000098.1, forward strand.
AAGCAGTTGTTTTCCGGTCATGCGGTCTTCTCCTTGGTGATGATGGCGCACAGGATAGGCGCGTTGCCTTTCCGGTGGATAGGCCGGATCGGTTTGGCGATGGTTCGATCTTGCTGGGAACCCGGGGAGAGGTGTGGAAATCACATCCGCGGCCGGTGGCTGTGGGGCGGGTCACCACCCGGTAGCGTCTTGGCAGCGTCAGATCAGGCAGGGCTCGGGGGAAAAGGCATGTAGTCCAGCCTTCAGGCTGTTCCATGTTGAGGTTGGCCGGGTTGGCGTCGCGCGAATCAGCAACTATGGGAATGAGGGCATCGGGGTGTTGAACCAGGACTTATCGGCTGAACGGATGGACTAAACACTTCGGAGCGCCAAGATGGGGTACGTAAACCAAGGGAAAACAGGAATGCCGGAAATCAGCCGTTGGACTGGCGGCTCGCAATGGAAAAGAAGCCGCTGAATCCCATCACGCCCCTCGACCAGGAGTAGGAAACCATGCATTGCATTACAGCCGTTCAACATGGCTCGGGCTTCAAGCTGCATCTTCGGTTTGAGGATGGCGGTTGGCGTTCCGCCGACCTGGAATCGCATCTCGACGGGGAAATATTCGAACCGTTGCGGGATGCCTCCCGTTTCCTTACGGCGCACCTGAATGAAGATATCGACACGGTGGTGTGGGACAACGGTGCGGACATGTCGCCCGACTTTCTCTACGAGATCAGCGTTCCCCTAGGCGGGCAGCAGCTTATGAAAGTTGCGGAAGAACAAGCCCGTTACGAAACCCGGAACAAGTGGGAATAGGCAATGGAAGTGCCAAGGGTCATGCTCGCTTTGTTTTGTTGAGGCGGGTCACCCGACCCGCCAAGGCCGGTGGGGTCGCCGACCCCGCAGTCACCGGCCCCGCAGGAATCCAAATTGACCTGAAAAACAGGTTGTTTTATCGGTCTTTGCGGAAAATGCGGGCAAAACCACAGGGGGTATCCATGAAGACGAACAAGGCGGGGATTGTTCTGTTTCTTGGCGCGGTGGCGGCGGTGTGCGGACAGGAGTCCGCCCAGGGCCAACTGCACCTCTACCCGGCGGAGCCGTGGAATACCAACATGACGCACCAGGTGGTGTGGGAGACCGGCCTACGCGACGGGCTCGCTGCCCTACACCGCGCCAGTGGGTAGTTTTGCGGCGAACGGCTATGGGTTGTACGATATGTCGGGGAATGTGTGGGAGTGGTGCTGGGACGACGCGTCGGGCTCGTGCCGGTGCATCCGGGGCGGGAGCTGGTACAACCTCGCGGGCCACGCGCGTTGCGGCCACGCGGACTGGACCTACTGGGTCCGCGAGGCCCGCCCCGACATCGGGTTCCGGGCTGTCTGCCGTTAAGTGCCCTGTTCGCTCCTCCAAACAGCAAAGAGCGGAACATCGGCTGCTTGAAGTCGTGGTGAGGGACGAACCCGAGCGGAGCGAGAGACGGAAAGCAGCCGCATGTGGAGCGGGAGCACGCTAAAGCGTGGACTACGAACGGGGACGAAAAGGCATGTAGTCCAGCCTTCAGGCTGTCCGCTGGAGCGGGAAACCTATCGCCGAAGGTGATCGGTTTTTGGAGTGCGGCGGCTGGACGCCGCTTTAAAATTCAGTTGAGTAGTGCGTAATGAGACGAATTGGAAATTGTTTTGAAGCGGTGGTGGAGCCGGAGAATCTGCAACTCGCCTTCTGGAAGGCGAGCCAGGGCAAGCGGCATCGTCCCGAGCAGCGCGCCTTCGCCGAAAATCTTTCGGCGGAGCTGGCGCAGATGCGTGCCGGTCTGCTGGCGGGCGACTATCCCGTCGGCAACTATACCCTTTTCACGCGATCTACGACCCGAAGGAACGCGAAATCTGCGCAGCGGCGTTTCCCGAACGGGTGCTGCACCATGCGCTGACGAATGTCTGCGAACCGTATTTTGAGAAATGGCTAATCTTCGATACCTATGCCTGCCGTAAAGAAAAGGGACAATTCAAGGCGGTGCGCCGCGCACAGGAGTTTGCCCGTCAGCATGAATGGTTTTTGAAAGCGGATGTCCGCAAGTTTTTCGATTCCGTGCCGCACGACAAACTCAAGACGCTGCTGCGCCGCAAGTTCAAAGACGATAAACTGCTGTACTGGTTCGACCGGATCATCGATTCCTACGAAACAACGCCGGGGCACGGCCTTCCGATCGGCAATCTGACCAGCCAGTATTTCGCCAACTTTTACCTCGATCCGCTCGATCGCTTCGTGAAGGAAACCCTCCGGATAAAGGACTATGTGCGCTATATGGATGACTTCGCGCTGTGGGGCCACTCAAAGACCGATCTGAAAGAGGTTCGGCGAAAAATCGTCGCCTTTGCGTCCGAAAGGCTGGGGCTTGACCTGAAGCAGGCACCCTATTTGAACCATGCTCGCCACGGCATGGACTTTCTGGGGATGCGGGTGTTCCCGGATGCGGTGCGGTTGAACCGCCGCAGCAAAATGCGGTTTGTTTCGAAAATGCGCCATTATGAATGGCTGCTGGCCTGCGGACATTTGACCGAAGCCGATTTTAAGGAGCGGGTCACAGCCTTGACGGCCTTCGTTCAGCAGGCGGATACGCTGGAATTTCGTCGAAATTTTTTTTCTTTCGTAGACGAGGCTTCCAGCCTCGTTGCGCAGGTGCAGTTTGGTTTATTGGGTTGCCGGAGTCTACTGATCTTACAGCGTCTAATTTTTAGGGCTGGAATGGCTGAGGTACGATGCCTTCCAGCCGCGCGGCGGGAAGGTCTTCTTCGTCAACCATTCCCGCCCTACAAAAACCAATACCCCGCTGGAAGAAGCAGCGGGGCGTTTCATTTAGGGAACCGGCGTCAAACGTCGGGCTCGAACCGGAACATCCGGGGCGGGAGCTGGAACAACAACGCGAAAAACGCGCGTTGCGGCAACGCGAACTGGAACAACCCGGACAACGCGAACAACAACAACGGCTTCCGTGCGGTCTGCCGTTAAGCACCATGAGAAGGCTGGAGGAGCGGATATGGTCCCCGCCGGTTTCCTGTTTCCGGCAACAGAACAAAGAAAGGATGGCGGCCTGATGCCGGTAGCGCTGGCGAACGCTTCGGGCCGTTTTTAAACCATGCAGTTCAATACCTTTTTCATTCCGCTGGCGGACGAGGGATATGCGCAGGACGCGCTGAATTCCTTCCTGCGTTCGAAGCGCGTGCTCGCGGTTGAAAAGACGTTTACCGAACAGGGGTGGTCCTTCTGCGTGGAGTGGCTGGAAGGCGGTAAGCCCGAATTGGGCGGGAAACCCCGTGTGGATTACAAGGAACTTCTTTCGCCGGAGGAATTCGCCCTCTTTTCCCGGCTGCGTGAAAAGCGACGGGAACTGGCCCCGCGCGACGGGGTGCAGGTTTATACCATCATGACCAACGAGCAGTTGGCCGCTATGGTGCGCCAGAAGGTCAACGACCTGGCCGGATTGCGGACGATTGACGGAGTCGGCGAGGCACGCATCGAAAAATACGGCGGTGATTTCCTGTCTGTGATCGGAGCCCCTGCCGCAAGTCAATAAAGCAGTTTTCTTTGAAGGGCTGGTAGCGTACAGTCCGGGTCAGCAAGAAGAGGTGGTGGAAATGACAACAGTTATGGATCAGGTTTGCAAAGAGGCATTGGAACTCCCATTGGATGAGCGGATGGAGCGCTTGTGCGTCGGATTCTTGAGCAGAGCGGCCCGTATCTCTCCCCTGCGCATGTCGGTCCCGAATGGGACGATGTGATTCGCGAGCGGATGGCGCGTTACGACGCCGGGCAGGCAAAATCGCGACCGGCGGAGGATGGGATTTCACACTGCAAGATGAATGAACCTGGCAAGGAGACGACGATGCAAGCGGTGAAGGAAAGTGCCCGGCAGGTGATCGAGGGGATGCCGAATCGATGCACGTGGGATGATTTGCTGTACGAGTTGTATGTCCGGCAGAAAATCGATCAAGGGCTGGACGATCTGGAAAACGGGCGCGTTGTTTCGCACGAGGAGGTCCGGTGAAACCCAGTGTTTACATAGAAACTTCAGTCGTAAGCTATCTGACCGCTCGACCCTGCAATGATATTCGGGTAACGGCAAACCGGAACACAACCGTGGAGTGGTGGGAAGACCGCCGAAGCGGATTTGAGCTGTTTGTATCTGAATTTGTGGTTCAGGAATCGGCAGGTGGGGATAAGGAAGCGTCCGGAAGGCGGATGGATGTTCTTAACGGATTGCCCCAACTAGGTGTCACTGTGGACGTTCGGGATCTTGCTCACTGGCTGATTGACGAGGGCTCCATTCCTGCGCATGCCGAACTGGATGCCTTTCACGTGGCGGTAGCCGCTGTGCATGGCATGAATTATCTGTTGACGTGGAACTGCAAGCATATTGCCAATGCGTCGATGCGGCCCAAGGTTGAGGCGGTTTGTCGTCGCCATGGGTACGAACCGCCGGTGATATGTACGCCGCAGGAACTAATGGAGGAATAGAAAATGATCTGGGAAGACCCGATTGTGAAGGAAACGAGGGAGCGCCGTGAAGCGTATGCCCAAAAGTTCGGGCATGATTTGAATGCCATATTTGAGGACATTCGTTTGCGGCAGGAGAGCGGCGGGCGCAACGTGGTGATCCGCGAGCCCCGACGGCCGGAACCGAAGAAACATGTGGCCTAAGCCTCTTTTCCTGGTGGCGACGTTATGGTGCGCGCCTCACGCCCACGCCACCTCGCCGGCGGCGAGTTTTCCCTTCCCTCCGATTCTCCATCCAACCGCCTCGACACCGAGGGTCTCTACAGTTTTGTGGGCGCATTGGAAATTTCGGCGGGCGGCTACCTCTATCGCGCCCGGCGCGGTGTTTCCTAGCCGGGATTCGGAGACGATGCGGTCGTCGTGACGGGCGGCGATCTGCCCATGGGGCGGGACGGTGAGGAAATCCTCGGCTTGCCAGTCGCCGTTGAGCAGCCGCTGGAGCAGGGAGAGGTCGCCGGGAACCTTTTCGAATTCCCAGCCTTTGGCCGCCGCCTCTTCCCGGGCGGTTTGTTCGAACGATCCGTCGGGTTCGACCCCCATTTCGATGAAGGTGATCTGCCGGTAGTTTCTTTCGGTATTGCAAAGTTCTTCCCACAGGAATTCGGCGTTGTCCTCGCCGTATTGCTCGACGAGTTCTTCATAGGTTTTGTCCATGCCCATCTGGCGGGGGATGGAGAGCGGCTTGAGCTCGTCGGCCACCTGGTCGCGCTCGATCCATCCGGTGGTTTTGAAGTAGGTGCCGGGATGGGCGTCGAAATAGGTTTGGTATTTTTGGCGGCTGCCGAAGAAGAGGGTGATGCAGTCGTGGGCGCGCGGCAGCACCAGCGGAACGGTTCGCGCCTGGATACCGTCGAGCCCGTTGTTGCAAAGGCCGTAGCCGAGCAGGATGGCGTCGTAGCCCTGTGCGGAGGCGGCGTCGATCTTCGCCTGGATGCGGGCGCGCATCTCCGCGCTGGGAATGTCGTGCAGCCCCTTTTGCAAAAACTCTACGTCGATCGCATGGGCCGATTGCGCCAGCAGGGATTCCACCTCCCGGAAGAAAATCTCGCAACAGAGCAGTTTGAGCTTCATGGGGCGCGAACCGACGGGAAGTCGTCCTCTTCAAGGTTGGGGATGGCGAGGGCCTCCTGGTAAAAGTTGGTGAAGTGCGCCGTTTTGTTGAGGGTAACGACGCGGGGCCGGTCGATCAGCCCGAGGTAGGCCTGCTCCGTCGCCTGGTCGAGCAGCGCCAGCGCGGC
>JBGSLE010000099.1:0-5353 GCA_041740875.1 Pontiella sp.
GCCTTGGAAAACGAAGGTTTCCATCCCGCCGACCGAGGTGGCGAGCAGCCTGCCCGCATGGCCCGTCACCCCCGTCGATCCCAGCCCGGGGATGGCGGAGTAGGGGAGTTCCTTGCCTTGGAAGTCCGCCACGGCGCCGCCCCAGCCGGAGCCCAGGATGATCCCGCATTTTGGGTTGGCGGCGGGCCAGGCGTCCCGCACTGCGGCAACGGCGGCATCCAACAGGCTTGGGTCAAGGTGGGGCGACATGTTTCCAGTCTATGCACAACCTTTTTCCGATTGCATCCTAAAACAAGATGTTAGTTTCCGTTGCCGCCAACCATCAGGATGGCCGCAACCAGGATCAGGGCAATCATGATCCACCGCAGCAACGTATCGGGCAGCTTGACGGACAGCCTGCTACCTTGGCGTACGCCCGCCAGCGAGCCCACCGCCATGATGACCGCGCTGTGGGCATCCAGTTCGCCGCCTTTGCCGTAGATCATGGCTGTGACGAAGGTGAGCACCATCGCAATGAAGATCGAGCTGCCAACCGTACGGCATGCGCAGAGTCCGAAAACGATGGCCAGCAACGGCACGATCAGCACACCGCCGCCGACCGAAGTCGCGCCGATCAGCCCGCCGATGCCCGCGCCCAGCAGGACGCAAAGCCCATTGCGCAGCCACCAATGGCCCTGGATCCTAGAGGCCAGCGTGCGTTCCCCAACCGCCACCTTTTTCAGGGTGTTGATGGCCATTACGCCGACGGAAAAGAAGACCACGCCGATGATGAAGGTTTTGAGCGCATGCTGGAATTCCTCGTTTCCGCCTTGTCGGCTGATCCAGAAGGCCACCGCGATGTTCGCGGGGACGGCTCCGAGCAGGATGCGCGCGGCGGCGCCCCAGGCGATGTTTCCGAGCCGGGCATGGTGTACGCTCGCGGAAATGTTGGTGAGGAAGATGTAGAGGCTGGTGGTGCCGACGGCCCTGACCGGATCCAGGCCCAGCCCGAGCGTCATCGCCTGGAGTCCCAGCACGCCGCCCCCGATGCCGGTGAGCCCGATGCAGAAGCCGATAGCCACGCCCAGCCCGAGGCGCAGCACTATTTCCCAAACGGTGAAACCGCAGAATTCCATGGCATTCCCTTGGTTGCCGCAAACGAGTCGCCGAATCTACGCATTTGGACATTTGTGGCCAGTCTAAAAAGGGGCAAACCGCGCCGGGCAATACATGATCGCAACGGGGGATGTTTTGGATTGCGCGCGGAAAGGGTCTGAACCACGATGCCACGAACCTTTTAACGATAACGAATGCAGGGACTATGTTGACGCTCAAAAAATATCTGCCCTTCCTGCGCTGGTTCCCGGTCAACCGGGAAATCCTGCGCGCCGACGTTGTAGCCGGGCTGACGGTGGCGCTGGTGCTCATCCCGCAGTCGATGGCCTACGCCGAGCTGGCGGGGCTGCCTCCGTGGGTCGGGCTGTACGCCGCGTTCCTGCCGGTGATCCTCGGCGCGCTTTGGGGCTCCTCGAACCACCTTCAAACCGGCCCGGTGGCGATGATCGCTCTTCTGACTGCGTCAGTCCTTGGGCCGCTGGCTGTTCCGGGGAGTACGGAATATGTGCTTTTGGCAGCGGAGCTGGCCTTCCTCATCGGTCTGGTTTGGTTGCTGGTCGGCGTGTTGCACCTGACCTTTGTGGTCAATTTCCTGTCGCGTCCGGTCATCGAAGGATTTGTGCATGCCGGTGCCATCATCATTGCCACGTCGCAGTTCGGCAAGATCTTCGGCATCGACCTGGGGCGGGGCGACCATTACCTGACCGACTTGGTCGGCATGGCCGGACAGCTCGATTCCGTCAATGGGATCAGCCTTGCCATGGGGACGGCAGCCTTGGCCTGCCTGCTACTGGGCCGGCGTTTCCTGCCCCGCGCACCGGTTGCGCTGATTGTGGTGGCCATTAGCACCGCCGCCGTCTATTTCCTCGGCTTGAGCGATCCGGAGCGCTTCTCCCGGCCGCTAGAAATCGTAGGACGGATACCTTCCGGGATTCCGAAGCCGGTTTTGGCCATTCCGAGTGGCCGCGACCTGGTCGCCCTTTTCCCGGGGGCGTTGACCATCGCCTTTGTCGGCTTCATGGAAATGTGTTCGGTGGCCCGCGCGTTGGCCGCCCGCAGCCGCCAAAAGCTGAACCTTAACCAGGAGATGGTGGGGCAGGCGTTGGCTTCATTCGGCAGCGCCTTTTCCGGGGGACTGCCCGTCAGCGGATCTTTTTCCCGCTCGGCCCTGAACTATTCCAGCGGTGCCAAGACGGGCCTGGGTGCCGTTTTCAGCGGGGTGTTTGTACTTTTATTCCTGCTGTTTTTCACCCGGTTCCTCGGTTTCCTGCCTAAGGCCGTGCTGGCGGCGATCATTGTTTCGGCCGTGCTGCGCCTGATGAACTTCCGGCAATTGTGGCACTACATGGTCGTCAACAAGGCCGACGGCCTTGCCGCGTTCGGCTGTTTTTTCGCCACGCTGCTGTTTGCGCCGCATCTGGACAAGGGCATCGTCTTCGGCGCGTCGATCTCCATCCTGATCCACCTCTACCGCATGATGCGCCCGCACGTCGCCTTGCTGGGCCTGCACCCCGACGGCTCCATGCGCGACGCCGACCTGCACAATCTGGAAATCGACCCCAACCTGCCGGCTATCCGGCTCGACGGGCGGCTCTTTTTCGCCAACGCCTCCTATTTCGAGGAGATGGTCTACGCCGCCTGCGAGCGCTTCCCGCACGCCCGCTACCTGGCCATCGTCTGTAGCGGCATCAACGAAATCGACGCCTCCGGCACCGAAATGCTCAAGGAGGTCGCCGACCAGCTCAAGCACAACGGCGTGCAGATGCTCTTCGTCGACGTCAAGGCGCAGGTGATGGAGGTCATGCGCCTGAGCGGCCTCGACCGCGAGGTCGGCGAAGAAAACATGTTCGCCACCTTCGAAAAGGCGCGGCGCGAAATCTACGCCCGCCTCCCCTCAGACCTGACCTACTCCATTTAGTTGGCCGCAATCCGGGCAATGTTCAACAGCACCTCGCAGGCGGCGAGGTATTCCGGGATCTCCACATATTCGTCCAGCTGGTGGAAGTGGTGCGAGCCCGTGCCGAGCGTGACCGTCGGCAGCCCTTTTTCGTTGAAGTTGTTGGCGTCGAGCCCGGCATCCATCACCAGCGGGTTGGGCGCCATGCCGGCGGCTTTCACCGCCTGCGCCGCTATCTTGACGCACGGTTCCGATTTCTTCAGGCGGAAGGCGTTGTAGTCGCCGATCGTGGTGAACTCCACCGCACCGCGCTTTCCGTCGGCGTTGGGCGTTTCCTTCACGGTCTTGTCGAACGCCGCGCGGTAGACCTTTACGATTTTCTGTAGGAAGGCGGGGTTGTGGCTGCGGCATTCGCCGGTGAAGAGGGCGCGCTCCATCACCTGGTTGCTCGCCTGTCCCCCGGCGATGCTTCCGAGGTTCGACGTGCCTGTGCGGTTGCCCTGCGCGATTTTGCCGAAATAACCCTGTTGCGCGATCGCCGCCATCGCTTTCGCGCCAATCAGCCCGGCGGAAATCCCCTTGTGCGGCGCCAAGCCCGCGTGGGTTGAAAGACCGGTGATCTCCGCCCGCCAGCGCATCGCGCTCATCGCCCCGATCACCAGCTCGTTCGGGCATTGGCCGTCGAGGTTGAAGCCCATCGCCGGAGAGCCCAAATCCTCGAAGCGCACCATGCGCGAGCCGTGCAGGCCGTTTTCCTCGGCGATCGGAAAAAGCAAGGTGATGGGCGGGTGGGGAATCTTGTTGGCAAGCAGGGTTTCCGCCAGCGTCACCATCGCCGCGCAGCCCGACCGGTCGTCGCCGCCCAGCCCCGTGGCACCCTTGGCCACGATACGGCTACCCTTGACCAGCGGGACCGCGCCCCGGCATAGCGGTACCGTGTCCATGTGGGCCGAAAATAGTATCCGCGGCGCGCCCTTCGCCGTGCCCGGAAGCTGCACGATCAGGTTGCCGGTTTCGTAGCCGTCGCCCAGCCGCTTGTGCGCGTCGTCGGTCTTGATCCACGCCTGCTTGCAACCGGCCGCCAGCAGCTTTCTCTTGATCGCCTCCGCGACCTTCGACTCCTGCCCCGTCGGCCCCTCGACCGCCAGCAGGTCGAGCAAATGGTGCAATGCGAGTTCTTTATTGATCATCGATTTCTCCAAAATTTACTTGGTTACGAACGAACGGCTTCCATCACCAGAGGGGGCGGGCCAACGGGGAATCTAGGAGCGGTTCTTCCACGTGGCAGGATTGCGCCTCACATGGAAAACAGCCAGTACGACGATGCGGGTTGGCTCTTCGATGTAGAAGATGGCGTAGGGGAAGCGGCGTGTTAGACCGCGTCTGATTGATTTGAAGACTGCCGGGTTGCTTTCCGGATTGCGTTTGATGGAAAACAAGGCGGCTTCGACTGCATTAAGAAAATCGGCACCGAGGCCGGAAACCCTGTCTTCATACCAGGCGTAGGCATCAGCCAGTTCTGCCTCGGCTGCGGGGCGTATGATTAGATCATGCACCATACTGTTGCTTTATCCGTTCCTTTACCAATCCCCATGGAGAGCCGATATCGGGATTCTGGTGGTAGAGCGCCAGCCGCTCGTCCAGCTCGGTTTTGTCGGAAGCGGACAACTCTACGGCTTCGGGGATTTCCGCCACGCTATCCCAGATATCCTCCACCAACAGGATGCGCTCGGCTACGCTGAGGTTGAGTATGTCACTGCTGATTAACGTTTTCATGCGTCGTTGATACTCCAAAGCGAGCCCATGTTCAACCGGTGATTTCGCCTGCCGTAGACGGAGCATCTTGCTCCGTTACGAATGAACGGTGTCGAGAATCAGCGGGGGCGGCTCAACGGGGCTGGCGGAGAGGGCGAAGGCGGATTCGAGCAGCTGGAAAAGCTCCGCTTCGTTTTCATGGCCGTTGGAGTGGACGATGCCGAAGGGTTCGCCCTGTTCGACGCGTTCGCCGATTTTTTTGAGGTCGGAGATGCCGACGGCGGGGTCGATGGCATCGGTGGTTTTGGCGCGGCCGGCGCCGAGCAGGAGGCAGGCGCGGCCGATGGCCCCGGCGTCGGCTTGGGAAAGATAGCCGGATTTGGGGGCGGTCAGGGGGATCTGCCTTTTGGCGGTTGGAAGCCCGGCCGCCAAATCGCCGCCGTGGCAGGCGACCATTTTGCGGAACTTATCCAGGGCGGAGCCGTCGTCCAATTTCGCTGCGAGGCCAGCGCCGGGCGGGGGCACCCGGCCCACCTCCAGCATGCGTTTTGCGAGTTCGAGGGTAAGGAAGCGAACGTCGGCGGGTCCTTTGCCGCGCAGGATTTC
>JBGSLE010000100.1:0-6259 GCA_041740875.1 Pontiella sp.
CCCTGCGCGAGGCGCTGCCGTTCATGGGCTTCGCCCCCGTGGTCTTCGTTTCGGCCAAGTCTGGCTACAACATCAAGCGCAGCATCGAGGCGATCGACTACGTTGCGGCGCAAACCCGCACGGAGATCACCACCGGCGTGCTCAACCGCGTCCTGCAAAAGGCGGTTGAGAAATATCCGCCACCCGTCGCCAAGGGCAAACGGCTCAAGGTGTTCTACGCCACCCAGTCCGGCACCAACCCGATCTACTTCAAGATTTTTGTCAACGAACCCGACTATTCCCGTGCGAACTGGCTGGCCTATTTGCAGAACCAATTCCGCGAAGCGTTCGGCCTCGAAGGCGCGCCGATCTTCATCAAGCTCGTCGCCCGCTCCCGCCCCGAGCAGAAAAAAGAATAACGCCGGGTTTGCGCCATGCAAATGAAGGACGGACTCGGTGCGGCGGCGGTAGGGCGACTGGCAGAGGCGTTCGCCGGCATCCTGCCCGGATTCCCGCGTGAACGGTTTGCCGCAGAGGCCCTTGACGGAATCGAACGGCTGGAGCTCAAGCAGCGCGTCCACCACTTGATCGGAGTGTTGCACCGTTTCCTTCCCGCCGATTTCCCGGCAGCGGCGGATCTCCTGGTCCGGCTCCGCGGCAACACCGGCCTGCGCGGGTTCACCGCCTGGCCCATCATCGACTATGTCGGCGAACATGGCCTCGGCCATCCGGAAAAGGCGCTGGCGGCGCTCAAGGCCCTGACGCCCCTGTTTTCGGCCGAATTCGCCCTGCGCCCCTTCCTGCTGGAACACCAATCCCTGACGCTCCAAACCCTGGAAACATGGTGCGGCGACCCCGACGAACACGTACGGCGGCTCGTTTCGGAGGGAACCCGGCCGCGCCTGCCATGGGGCAAGCGGCTGCCCCCCTTCATCGACAATCCGTCCCCCGTGATCCGGCTGCTCGAAAAACTCAAGGACGACCCGAGTGCCTATGTCCGGCGCTCTGTCGCCAACAACCTGAACGATATTGCCAAGGACCATCCCGACAGGGTCGTCGCCCTGTGCAAAAACTGGATCTGCGGCGCCGGGCCCGATCGGCAACGGCTGGTGCGGCATGCGCTGCGCACATTGGTCAAATCCGGCCACCCCGATGTGTTTGGGTTGCTGGGCCATACTACGAACCCAAAACTTGAACTCCTATCCATGGGCGTTACGCCGGAGAAAATTTTGCTGGGAGAAGCCATTGAGTTCCGGTTTGCGCTCCAATCCACCAGCTCCAAGCCCCAAACCGTCGTCATCGACTACGCCATCCACCACGTGAAAGCCAACGGGACAACTCGGCCCAAGGTGTTTAAATTCAGAACCCTGGCGCTGGCGCCGGGCGAAACGGTCGAACTGGCCAAGCGCCACGCCATCAAGCCCATCACCACCCGCAGCTACCATCCGGGCCGGCATGCCGTCGAACTCCTGGTGAACGGCGAGCCCCTCGGCCAGGCCAAATTCGATCTTTTGTGCCCGTAGGCCTGCCACCGCCATCCCACAAAAGAAAGCCAAGGCTTGCGCCTTGCCTCCGCTCGCCATGGCGCGTAACCTATTTACAAAGTGGTTAGGCTTGTGTGCCGCGGTTGCGGTTGATCCGCAGGAGGTTTCGATGAACGGCAACGTCTTCATTGCACTACTGAACAACACGGAGATGCTGCTGGCGTTCGCGGCGGTCTATGCCCTTTTCTTCGAAGAAAGGAAAGGGGGCTGTTTGCGCCAGTCCGCGGCAGGCGTTGTGATCGGGCTGCTCGGCATCAGCCTGATGTCCGCAGCCTTTGAGCTGCAGCCGGGCATCATCTTCGACACCCGGTCGGTGTTGCTGGGTCTTTCCGGCCTCTTCTTCGGCGCCGTCCCCACCCTCATCGCCATGGCCATGACCGCCGCCCTACGCCTCGTCCAAGGCGGAGCGGCGGCATGGGCCGGCGTGGCAGTCATCTGCGCATCGGGCGGACTGGGACTGCTTTGGCGTCGGCTCGCAAAGCGGCCGCCGGACCAGATCTCCTGCGGCAACCTTTACCTGTTTGGCATCGCGGTCCACCTTGCCATGCTGCTGCTCATGTTCATGCTGCCTTGGGAAAAGGCTTTGTTTGTCGTCTCCCACATCGCGGTGCCGGTGCTGCTGATCTATCCCGCCGCCACCCTTGCCATCGGCAGGCTCCTGCAAAAGAGCACCATCCACCGCCGCACCGCCGCCGCGCTCCGCCTAAACGAGGAAAAGCTGAGGACCACCCTCAATTCGATTGGCGATGCCGTGATCTCGACCGATACCGAAAGCCGGGTGGAGGGACTCAATCCCGTGGCGGAAGCGCTCACCGGCTGGCCACAGGCGGAGGCCCTCGGCCAGCCGCTCAAGGAGGTTTTCCGGATCATTAATGAAACCACCCGCAAACCGGTCGAAAGCCCGGCGGACGCCGTCCTCGAAACCGGCCGGATCGTCGGCCTGGCCAACCACACCCTGCTGATTTCCAAGCAGGGCCTCGAAATCCCGATCGCCGACAGCGGCGCACCGATCAAGAACGACCAGGGCCAGACCACCGGCGTCGTGCTGGTCTTCCGCGACCAATCCACCGAACGTTCCGCCGAGCGCGCGCTTGAGGAATCGCGCCGCCAATATGCCGCGTTGGTCGCCAACCTGCCGGGCATCGCCTACCGCTGTGCAAACAATCAGGAATGGATCATGGAGTTCATCAGCCAAGGCTGCCAGGCGCTGACGGGCTACCAGGCGGAGGAGCTGATCGGCAACGGCACCCGATCGTACGCCGCGCTGATCCATCCCGACGACCGCGAGCGGGTCTGGAACGAAGTGCAGGCGGCCGTGGCGAACCGGCGGCCGTTCGAGTTCGAATACCGCATCCACACCAAGTCGGGGGAGCAAAAATGGGTCTGGGAAAAGGGCGCGGCCCAATTTTCCGAACAAGGGGAGTTGCTCTGCCTGGAGGGCTTCATTGCCGACATATCCCCGAAAAAACACTCGGAGCAGGAGCTGCTCAACCGCCTCGACGAGCTGGCGCGCTTCAACAAAGTCGCCGTCGGACGCGAGTTGCGCATGGTTGACCTCAAGCGGCAGATCAACGCGCTGAGCCTGGAGCTCGGCCGCCCCGAACCCTACCCGAATGCGGAGGATTAACGCTCTCTTCCGCACACATCGCCATGAAAACGAACCGACATCCCGACCCATTGACAGACGCGCAGCTCGCCGACCTCCTCCAAGCGAAGGAGACGGCCGACCATTTTTTCACGCAGGCGATGAACCTCCACCTGGTCGCGGACCTGGACGGAACCATCCTGCGGGTCAATCCCGGCTGGGAAACCACCCTCGGCCACCCGCCCGCCCGGCTGGTCGGCTCCCGCTTCTTCGACCTGCTCCACCCGGACGACCTCGCCCCCACGCTCGCCGAAATGGCAAAGCTGGCCACGGGGCAGACCACCCTCCGCTTTGAAAACCGCTACCGCCACCGCGACGGTTCGTACCGCTGGCTGGCCTGGTCCGCCGAAGCCAATCCGCAATCCCGTCTCGTTTTCGCCGTCGCCAGCGACGTCACCGAGCGCAAGGTGGCCGCCGCCGAGCTGGAACAGAGCCGGCGGCGGGTGGAACACAGCAATCAGATCCTCGCCGCCCTGCGCAACATCGACCAGCTCATCACCCACGAAACCGATCCGGACGCCTTGCTCGGGCGCACCTGTGAAATCCTGGTCGAGTCGCGCGATATCTTCAACGCGTGGATCGCGTTGGTCGACGGATCCGGGCCTTTCGGAAAAACCTATACGGCCGGCTTCGGCGAAACCGAGTTCGATTCCATGCTGGAGCGGTTGCGCAGCGGCACCCCACCCTCCTGCGTGAGGAGGGCGCTGCAATCGGAGGGCGTCATCGTGGTGCGCGATCCCATGGCCGAATGCCCCGACTGCCCGTTTTCCGCCTGCTACTCCACGCGGGCGGGCATGGCGTGCCGGTTGGCGACGGCGGGGCGGATCTACGGCGTGCTCGTAGTCTCGGTGCCGGCGGAGTATGCGGCGGATCCGGAGGAGCAGGACCTGTTTGCAGAACTCTCGCTCGATATCTCCTTCGCCCTGCAAAAACTAGACACCGACCGGCTCAACCGGCAACTCACCTATTTGGTCGACAACATACAGCACCCCATGGCGCTGGTTTCGCGCGACACCCTCCACCTCGCGGTAAACCAAGCCTACAGCACTTCTACGGGACGCCCGCCGCCGAAATCATCGGCCTGTCCGCCGCCGATTTCCTGGGCCGGATGCCGTTCGACCAGCAGTTCCGCACCCATTTCGAGCGCGCCCTGGCCGGCGAGCCCGTCCGCTACGAAATCCAGGTCGAGCGCCCCGGCGGAGCGCGCTGGATGCAGATGGAATACACCCCCCTGCCTGGCGCTGACGGCACCGTCCACGCCATCGCCGCACAGGGGACCGACATCACCGAACGGGTGGAGCGCGAACAGCGGCTCAAGGAACTCAACCGCGAACTCGACCAGGCGCGCCGGGCCGCGCTCAACATCATGGAGGACGCCATCGAGGCGCGCTGGCGGCTCGAACTCACCCAGTTTGCGGTCGACCATTCCGCCGACGCCATCTTCTGGTTGCGCGAAGATGGCTCCATCGCCTACGTCAACGACTCCGCCTGCCGTCAGCTCGGCTATGCCAAGGACGAACTGTCCGGCATGTCCGTGCTGGACGTCGATCCCGGTTTGACGGCGGAATACTGGGCCGAACATTGGCAGCGGCTGCGCACCACGGGCGCAGTCGTCCTCGAGTCGTCGCACCGCCGCAAGGACGGCTCCACCTATCCCGTCGAGGTGCATGCCGACCACGTCGAATTTGGTGGCCATGAATACAGTTTTGCCTTCGTCCACGATATTTCGGCCCGCAAGCAGGCGCAGCAGGAAATCCGCAACCTGACCCACATCCAAAGCCTGATCCTCGACAACAGCACGCTCGGCATCGCCCTCGTGCGCCACCGCGTCTTCGAGTGGGCCAACCCCCGGCTGTGCGAAATGCTCTCCCTGCCCATGGATGTGCTTTGCGGCACCTCGACCCGCCTGCTGTACCCTGCGGAAGAGGCGTTCGAATTCATCGGGAAGGAGGCCTATGCCGAACTCGGCAGGAGCCAGCGCTTCGACCACGACATCCAACTCCAGCGCCTGAACAAACCGCCCTTCTGGTGCCGCCTGATCGGCACGGCGCTCGATCCGGGACTCCCCGACGAAGGTTCGATCTGGATGTTCGAGGACATCACCGAAAAACGCGCCCGCGAAGAGGAGTTCCAGCAAACCGGCAAGATGGAGGCGATCGGCCAGCTCGCCGGCGGCATCGCCCACGACTTCAACAACATCCTGCAAGGCATCATGGGGTTCGGCGAAATACTCAAGATGGGCATGGATCCGGAAACGGTCGCCCACGCCAACACCTGCGAAATCCTCAAGGCCGCACAGCGCGCCGCAGGGTTGACGCGCCAACTGCTCGCCTTCAGCCGGAAGCAACCCGTCCAGATGGAGGAGCTCGACCTGGCGGAGGTGGTTCGCGACTCGCTGGCCCTGCTTAACGTCCTGATGGGCGAAAAGTATGAAGTCTCGGTCAACCTGGAGGACGCTCTGCCGCCGGTCCGGGCCGACTATGGACAGATCACCCAGGTCATCATGAACCTGGCCCTCAACGCTCGCGACGCCATGCCGAACGGCGGGCGGCTCATGGTCGACGCCTTTCTCTGCGCACAGGACGATGCTGCACTCCACCCGAACCACCTGCCTGGCCCCCGCGTCTGTTTGTCGATCGCCGACACCGGTATGGGCATGGACGAAGCGGTGAAGCAGCGTCTGTTCGAGCCCTTCTTCACCACCAAGGAGGTTGGCAGCGGTACCGGCCTGGGGCTCTCCGTGGTCTACGGAATCGTCAAGCAGGCCCACGGCACGATCGACGTCGAAAGCGCGCCAGGCAAAGGCAGCCGCTTTTGCCTCTGCTTCCCGGCGGTGGCCCGCCCATGAACGCGTGTTGCGGCCACCAGGCTCCATGGCGGGACACGAAACAAAAAAGAACGCTGGTCTTGGCTTGGAACGTGCTATTCACCTCCCCGCCAATGGGTTTCACTTAACCTGTCTTTCGCTGTCCGCGGGTAAAAGTGCCTTGGTTGCTCCATTTCTCCTCATAGGTCTGCCCCACATTTCTTTTTCAGCTCTTCGAGCCGAGGGGGCGGCTGGTCGGGCAAGGTCAGGTTGAGTTGGTGCAGC
>JBGSLE010000101.1:0-7719 GCA_041740875.1 Pontiella sp.
CGCCGAGGCCGAACGCCGCCTCCTTGTAGCTGCGCGGCACGGCGAGGATCGCCTCTTCCGCCGAGCGGATGATCGTCGGCAGCACAAGCAGCGAGAGCGTCAGCGAACCGGCCAGCACGCTCTTGGAGTCGGAGACGTGGACGGTGTTGAGGAAGAACGCCAGGCCGAAGAGGCCGAAGACGATGCTCGGCACGCCGGCCAAGGTGCTGATGCAGGTTCGCAGGAAGCTGACGACATGGCCGTCCTTGGCGTATTCGCATAGATAGATGGCCGCAACGACGCCCATCGGGATGGCGAAAAGCATCGCGCCGAGGGTCAGGTAGATGGTGCCGAGAACCTCCGCCCAAATGCCGCCGAAGATGTGGGAATCCTTGGAGGTGTCGGTGATGAACTGCCAGTAGAAGGTCGTCTTCGGGCGCAGCATCTCGCCGGCGTGCCCCTCCAGGTAGCCGAAGAGCGGCTCCAGCTTCGTGCCCCGGAAGTGCTCGATGCGCGGCGATTCGACCTGTACGCCCATGGCGTCGGCGTTGGAATAGTCCCACTCTGAGGAATAGAGCGCTTCATGCAGCTTGACCTGCGCGCGGTCCCAGCGCGTCTGCCCATACTGCTGGCGCAGCAGCACCGGGGTCTTCTCTCCGGGTCTCGGGCCGAGCAGATGCTCAAGCGCCTTTTCCACCTCGCGGTACGGATCCTTGAGTTCGTTGCGCCGCGCCCGCTCCATCGCCTTCATCTCCGCCTCGAACTCCTCCATCATGCGGTAGACGGGTGCCCGGGCGGCGGCGGCCAGGGCAGATTCGCGGTTGAAGTCATCCGCGTCGCCCCGGTTGAAGAGCTCCAGCATGACGCGGCGGTGTTCGATGGTGCCCCGGAAGACGAAGGCTTTGCTGCCGCGCACGATGATCGGCGCGAGGATCAGCACCAGCGCCACCGCCATCAGGGCGATAGCCATCAGGCCGAGCCCGGAAAAGGCCTTGTCGAGCAGCTTGCGGGTTTCGATGCGCATGGCCTATTTCCCCAGCTTCTTGCGCGAGCGCTTGACGATCAGTTCGCTGGCGAGGTTCATCAGGAAGGAAAAGGCCAGCAGGCAGGCGGCCATGGCGAACAGCACGTGGAAGCGCGCCGACCCTGTAACGTGGTCGGCCTCGCCCATATCGCCGGCGATCGTGGCGGTCAGCGTGCGGATGGGCTGGAGTACGTTGAACCACGGATCCGGAATGCGCGCGGCGTTGCCCGAGGCCATCCAGACCACCATCGTTTCGCCGATCGCGCGCATGACGCCGAGGATCACGGCGGCGAGGATGCCGATGACCGAGGCGGGGATGACGGTCTTGATGATGGTTTCGGCGCGCGTGGCGCCCAAGGCATAGGAGCCTTCACGCAATTCGCGGCCGGCGGCTTGCAGCGCGTCTTCCGAGACGCTGACGACGGTCGGCAGGGCCATGATGCCGAGGATGATCGATACGTTGAGTGCGTTGGTGCCGCTGCTGATTTCGACGCCGGCGAGGTGGTTGGCCAGCTGGCGGATGGCGGCGAACGCCGCCGCGCCAAGGAGCGGGAAAACCACCGCGCCGGCCAGCTTGGGGTTGCCTATCCGTCCCCGCAGCTTGTCCAGCACCAGGTCGCCCACCACGGCCACCAGCAGGAAGGCGACCGGGCCGAGCACAAGCCACGATCCGATGGAGAGCACCGCGCCGCCGTGGTCCTGCAGGAGCGGGGCGAAGACCACCAGCGCAAAAAAGCCGTAGGCGACCGACGGGATCGCCGCCAGCACTTCGATGACGGGTTTCACGATTTGGCGGATGTGGAACGGCAGCAGGTCACTCAGGCAGACCGCCGCCGCAATCCCCAGCGGAACCGCGACTACCACCGCGCCCAGGGTCACCAGGCCCGTGCCGATGAAAATGGGCAGGGCGCCGAATTCCGCCGGGCTGCCCGAGGGATACCAGCGGGTGCCGCTGAAAAACTCCCGCAAACCCTCCAGCTTGAAGAAGGGGAGCGCATCCTTGAAAATAAAATAGAAGATGAAGAAAACGGCGAAGGTCGAAAGGGAGGTGACCACGAAAAGGAGGCCTTGGCCGATCCAGCCGCCGATGCGCAAGCGGCGGCTCGCGGCATCGCTCATGATTAGGCTTGTATTAGTTTTCCGGCCCATAGGCGCAAAATCCCTTAAGAATGGGCGCGACCATGGGGTTGGTCTGTTAGGGAATGATTAGGGGCCGGTTAAAAGGGGATGCAGATGCGGTTCGCCCTACCTGCAAACCCGCGCTGCGTCCAACGCTTTCCGCTTTGCGGTTAAGCGTTCCTACACTTCCGCTAGAGGTGGAACGCGACCGCCAGGCACACCGCAACGCTTCAACGAGGCCGCGCCGGGTACGGTGCGGATGCCCAACGCTTTCCGCCGGCCGCCGGATGCCCCCTCCGATAAAAATCCTCAACCAAGGATTTCCATTCACTGGAATTTACGGATAAAGTGTCCGGGTTTTATGGGGCGTGCCCGGGGAAGCCGCAAGAAGCGGCAGGGCAAGGCTGGGGATATTTTTACCATCAAAGCGTGAAATTACTGAAAAATAATCTTTACAATTTGCCTAAATTAAAATTTTATATAAAATATAACATGAAAATAAGATCTCTATATTTTGCAGTCATGATCATCTCACTTGCGAGTGCTTCTTCATCTGAAGCTTTAGAGGAAAAGTTTGCTATTACACCAAACAAAGTGACCGGTAAAACTGACAACATCGAGCCTGTTATCCTAGGGAAATGGATTAGTGAGCAGAGTCTAAAGGGTGCAACACTAGTATTAATTCAATCTCCCGACAAAAAACTAATCATGCGTATCACGTTTAAAAATGGGTCGATTAAGAATGAGAATCTGGCGGAATCAATAGTGAATGGCAAAAAACGATATGACTGTAATAACATTCATGGCGAATACTACTTACTGGAAGATAATGGTAATTTGGGCTTTTATGACCGAGACGGGAAATTCGACGAGGCAATAAAAATTGGCATGCCAGAACTTTGAGCCCACTTGGATAACGCCCGTCGTTTGGGTCAAGGTTTGATTCCCAAGCGGCTTATTTTTAGCGTTCGAATTGAGAGACAAAAAGAATGAATGAAGAAACGAGAGTACGAATCCTGAAGTGCAGCGACGGAGAGCTTGCTAGCATGATTCAGAAACCGGAGTTCAGCATTGACTCGAAGGCTTGGCAGTTCGCCCAGCAGGAACTACAGCGTCGTCAGTTGAATGCGCTTTCCCGTCCAAAGTGGATAGAAAAGTGGATTCTTGCCTTCACGGTGCTGGCTGTCCTCATTGCAATGATTGCTCTGGTCAGGAGCTGATGAACAACTCTGCAAACCCGAATAATCACCCCGATCCTATTACGATCTCGCTCAAAAAGTGGTCAGCCGCTGAATTTTTAAAATTCCGTCTGTTAACTCCGTTTGGGCCGCAGGGGCGGCTCGTGCGTTGAGTTTTGCCACGTTGCGGCTCGCCCGGCGCGCGAGCCCTACCTTGCACAGACGGGCCGGCCCGATCGTTAACTATTTTTTGGTTAAGCGAGCGCCTGGTTCACGATTTCGCGCGCTTCGGCTTGGATCTGGCGCAGGTGCGCCTCGCCCTTGAAGCTTTCGGCGTAGATCTTGTAGATATCCTCGGTGCCGGAGGGGCGGGCGGCGAACCAGCCGTTTTCGGTGCAAACCTTGAGGCCTCCGATGGCCGCGCCGTTGGCGGCGGCGTGGGTGATCTTGGCGGTGATCGGTTCGCCCGCGAGCGTTTGGGCCTTCACCATTTCCGGCGAGAGCGCGCCGAGCTTGGCTTTTTGTTCCCGGTTGGCGGGGGCATCGACGCGGTCGTAGACCGGGTTGCCGAACTTTGCGACCAGCTCCTGGTAGTGCTCGCCCGGATCCTTGCCGGTGACCGCCAAAATTTCGCAGGCCAGCAGGCTGAGGATGATGCCGTCCTTGTCGGTGCTCCAGACGGAGCCATCCTTGCGCAGGAACGACGCCCCGGCGGATTCCTCGCCGCCAAAGCCGTAGGAGCCGTCGACCAACCCGTTCACAAACCATTTGAAGCCGACCGGAACTTCCTTCAGTTCGCGGCCGAGTTCGGCGGCGACGCGGTCGATCATCGAGGAGCTGACGAGCGTCTTGCCGACGGCGGCATCCTTGCGCCAGCCGGTGCGGTGGGTGAAGAGGTAGTGGATCGCGACGGATAGGTAGTGGTTGGGGTTCATCAGGCCGGCGGATTTGGTGACGATGCCGTGGCGGTCGTAGTCGGGGTCGTTGCCGAAGGCGATGTCGAAATCGTCCTTGAGGGCGACGAGGCTGGCCATGGCGTAGGGCGAGGAGCAGTCCATGCGCACCTTGCCGTCGTGGTCGACGGTCATGAAGGCGAAGGTGTAGTCGACGGTGGCGTTGCGGATGGTGAGGTCGAGGCCATATTTTTCGGCGATCGGCTTCCAGTAGCGCAGGCCTGCGCCGCCCATGGCGTCGGCGCAAATCCTGAGGCCGGCCTTTTGGATGGCCGCCATGTCGATCACGTTTCCGAGGTCGTTGACGTAGGGGGTGATGAAGTCGTAGGCGACGGTGGTTTCGGCCCGGAGGGCGTCGGGATAGTAGAGGCCCTCGACCTCGTCGTTGTTGTCGGCCAGCAGTTCGTTGGCGCGCTCGGCGATCCAGCCGGTGGCGTCGGTGTCGGCCGGCCCGCCGTGGGGCGGATTGTATTTGAAGCCGCCGTTGTCGGGCGGATTGTGCGAGGGGGTGATGACCACGCCGTCGGCCAATCCTTCCGCGCGGCCCTTGTTGTAGGTGAGGATGGCGTGGGAGATGACGGGGGTGGGGGTGTAGCCGCCGTCGCGGTCGACCATGACGGTGACGCCGTTGGCGGCGAAGACCTGCAAGGCGGTCTTTTCGGCGGGGGTGGAGAGCGCGTGGGTGTCCTTGCCCATGAAGAGCGGGCCGGTGATCCCCTGTGCGGCGCGGTATTCGCAAATAGCCTGCGCGATCGCCATGATGTGGTCCTCGGTGAAGCTCGTCTTGAGCGAGGTGCCGCGGTGGCCGGAGGTGCCGAAGGCGACCCGCTGGTCGGGGTTCGACACATCGGGCTGGGTTTCGTAGTAGAGGCTGACGAGTTCGGCGACGTCGGTCAGGTTTTCCTTGGAAACGGGCTTGCCTGCATTGGGATGGATGGCCATGGTTTTCCTTTGTCGAATGGGTTGCCGTGAAAGAGCGCTTTGATTAGCAGAGCGGTTGGATCGACGCAACCCTATTACGGCAAAAGTGACGCCGCGGTGGCGCGCGGCAACCCGAGAAAGGCAGAAGCATGAAAAACGGAACGAAGGTCTTGGTTGTATTATTCGCACTCTGCTCGTGGTCGGCCGGGAAACCGGACACGAAGGAAATCCTGGACATTCCCTTCTTCGAGGAGCCCGGCACGGAGCTGAAGTTGGACTTGTTCCTGCCTGTAGCGGTTGAAAAGCCGCCCTTGGTCGTCTTCATCCATGGCGGCGGCTGGACGGGCGGATCGCGCAAAAAGTGCCCGGTCGGGTGGCTGGTGCAGGAGGGTTATGCCGTGGCGAGCATTGACTACCGGCTTTCGGACCAGGCGATTTTCCCGGCCCAGATACACGATTGCAAGGGCGCCATCCGCTGGCTCCGCGCCCATGCCGCCCAATATGGCTACGACAGCGCCAAGATCGCTGCGATGGGTAGTTCGGCCGGCGGGCATCTGGTGGTGCTGCTGGGAACCTCGGGCGGGGTGGCGGAGTTGGAGGGTACCGTGGGGGGCGGCCATCTTAACGAATCGTCCCGGGTGCAGGCCGTGGTCGATTATTACGGGCCGACGGATTTCATTCTGCGCGCCAAGACGCAGCCGCAGTTCACCGATGATCCGAAAGGAACGGTCTACCAGTTGCTGGGAGGACCGGTGGGCGAAAAGCAGGAGCTGGCCAAGCTGGCCAGCGGGATCAGCCATGTCGGGGATTCCGATGCGCCGCTGCTCATCATCCATGGCTTGATGGACAAGCGCGTCGAAGTCCAGCAATCGATCGTCCTCTACCAAAAATACAAGGATGCCGGACTGCCGGCGGAGATTCGGTTCGTTGAGGGTGCGGGCCATGGCGGCGCGGTGTTTTTCGAGGAACCCCACCGCTCGGTGGTCAACGACTTCCTGAAGCGGCACCTGCGCTCTCCCTGAGGACTGCTTCTTCAGCCGCCTTGCAAGCGTTCGACGCGCGCGTGGATGGCCTTTGCGCCCGGCCCTTGCACCTCCCAGCCACGCGCGGTGCGGTAGCCTGGAACCCAGACGACTTCGCCCCGGCAGGTGACGACCGGGATATTGGCGCGCCGCGCCTGGGGAAGCTTCTGGTCGGTCAGGATGTCCTGCAATTTCCGGCTGCCTTCCATACCGAGTGGCGCAATGCGGTCGCCCGGTTCGGCACCGCGCACCTCCAGCGGGGAATCCCCGACCTTTGCGGCATCGAACGAGGCCTCGGCCGGCAGGATGCCTGCCCCTTGGCCGTGGTCTTTGCGCCAGCCGGTGCCGGGTTCGGTGGTCAGTACGAAGCGGGGGGGCGCGGGGGGGATGGTCCGTTCTTCAAAGCGCGGAATACCGTATTCCACCACTACGCGCTGGCGGTCGTTGAGCTCGAACGTCCGCGTTCCCCGGCCGTCGGCCACCAAAGCCAGTATTTTTTCGACGGCGTCGAAGCCGGCCGCTTCCGCGGCGTTTTCAAAGAGCCATTGGCGCAACCGCCGCCGCCGCGCCGCCAGCGAATCCGATTGGTCTTGCAGGCCCGCCATCCAGCCGTTTTCTTCGCGCAGGATCTCCATCGTCCGCAGGATGGCGGCGCGGATTTCCGGGTTCAGCTCCCGCTCCAGCAGGGGCAGGATGGCGTGGCGCACGCGGTTGCGCAAAAAGGAGGAATCGCCGTTGCTCGCATCCTCGCGCCAGGCGCAGCCGTTTTCCCGGAGCCATTCCAGAATGGACTCCTTGCGGATTCCGAGCATGGGGCGGATAAGCCGGAGTGGTCCGACCTGCTGGCAAAACGCCATGCCGCCAAGCCCTTCGGTTCCGGCACCGCGCGCCAGTTTAAGAAAAAAAGTCTCCACCTGGTCGTCGGCGTGGTGGGCGAGGGCGATGGTGGCTTCGCCGAATTCGGCGAAGAAGTCGTGGCGGGCTTTTCGCGCCGCCATTTCGAGCGATAGGTTTTGTTCGGATGCCAGTCGGCGCACATCGACTGATTTGACCACCAGCGGGAAGCCAAGTTCGCGAACGAAGCGTTCGTCGGCGTCGGATTCCACGCCGCGCAGGTTGTGGTTGAGGTGCGCGGCGGTGAAGGGGATGCCCAGTTGCCGAAGGGCCTGCGCCAACGCCACCGAATCCGCTCCGCCGGAGAGCCCGACGAACAGGTCGGTTCCGGCGGGGATCAGGCCGTGGCGGTCAATCGCCGTGCGGATGGTGGCGGGAAGGTTCACGCATTCGTTCCTTGCAGTCCTACACGCAATGAAGAATTAAGAATGCAGAATGATGAATGGTAGAACTCAGGCGGCGTTGGCCTTTTTTGAACAAAAAGCTGTCGCAGACCGACCATTCTTCATTCTTAAATCGTCATTCTCCATTTACTGCCGCGAGGCCGCATTAGGAGTCGGCGCCGCAGCACTTCTTGTATTTGCGTCCGCTGCCGCAGGGGCAGGGGTCGTTCCGTCCGATCGGGCCGG
>JBGSLE010000102.1:0-4264 GCA_041740875.1 Pontiella sp.
AGAGGTTGCCGAAAAGCTTGATCTCGTACCAGTCGTGCATGCCGTCGCCATCCGAGTCGATATGGTTGAATTCGGACGGGTCGGTTCCTGAAACGAAATGCTCCCGGTGGTCGGAAAACCCATCCCCGTCCCAATCCATCGTCGCATCGAAGATCATGTAGAAGTAGGCGGCGGCGTTCGTCCGGGCCGCGTCGGTCCAATCGACGTTCCCCGCCCCGTAGGTGGGAATCCAGCCATCCACGACCTCCCAATCGCCAAGGCAGAGGTTTTCGCGCCCGAACACCTCCGCATAGTTCCCGAAATAGTCCGGAAGCTGCATGTGCAGGGCCACGCTTCCATCGCCTGCCGGCGCAGGGGCAGGAGCCGCGAACAGGTGGGGTTCGGCGGCGAGCGGATCCGTTCCGAGAATCCATTCGGACATGTCGGGAAGGCCATCCCCGTCCAGGTCGGAGCTGGCCGGATCATATCCAGGCGGGGGCGTGAAGCCATTCCCGGCAAGGTATTGCTCCAGCGAATCGGCCACGCCGTTTTCGTCCGCATCCGCCATGTCTGAAAAAGCGTGGTGCAACGTTGCGGGAACGTATCCCTGTGCAACGGCGCAAATCCCCACAACCGCAACCACCATTGTGCGACCAACGATTCCCCAATCCATGCCAACCCCCTTCGGTCAAGAGCGTGCCAACATGTTCGACGTTGTTCGTCTTGTCAATGCTTTTTGAGCACCCCTCATCTGCTAGCTTCTTTGCCGGGTGGCTTAGCCGATGAAAAAAACCGAAAGACAAGCGTTCAGGATATCCGAGGAGAGCAAGCGCGCCTTGGAGGACATTGCCGTACGCCAACAGATTCCTGCCGGAACGATCGTTTCCGCCTTGGTTGCCCAATATGTGAAGGCCGTCAAGGCGCACGGCAACCGTCTGGTTTGGCCTCCTGAATTCAACTACTACCCAGCCAATTCAAAAAGCGTTCAGGAAAAAACCGACCTCGCCGACGTCTCGGAAAACAAGTAGCCCTCCGGATAGGCGTTCCGGAGGGCTTTCGGGGTTTGGTTTAGCTCTCGATGCTGGTGTAGAGCACCTTGCCGTTGTCGTCGTTGGTGATGGAAAACTCCTCGACGTGGAAGTGGCCATCGGAAACGAAGGTGAGGTGCCCGTGGAACTGCTTCTCCATATCCATCAGCGCCTGTTCGTCTTCCTTGCGGAGGCGTTCGAGCACCTGGGGATTGACGGTGACGCGCATGGAGTGCGTGCCGTTGCGGTCCTTGCGCATGCATTCGCTGACGCGGCGCTGGATCTCGACGCTCATGGAGAGGGTGGATTTGACCTGGCCGCGGCCGCGGCAGTAGTGGCAGTCGGTGTAGGCGGAGGTGTAGATGCTCTCCTCGACGCGCTGGCGGGTCATTTCGAGCAGGCCGAGCTGCGAGATCTGCAGGACGTTGGTGCGGGCGCGGTCCTTCTTGAGCGCCTCCTTGAGCGAGCGGTAGACCGCGGCCTGGTCGCGCTTGGACTTCATGTCGATGAAGTCGACGATGACGAGTCCGCCGACGTTGCGCAGGCGCAGCTGGCGGGCGACCTCCTCGGCGGATTCGAGGTTGACCTCGAGGATCGCCTCCTCCTGCGTCTTGGAGCCTTTGTGGCGGCCGGTGTTGACGTCGATGGCGACGAGCGCCTCGGTTTCGTCGAAGATGAGGTAGGCGCCGGATTTCATCCAGACCTTGCGGCGGTAGGCGGACTCGATCTGCTTTTCGACGTCGAAGTAGTCGAAGATCGGCTCTTCGCCGGCGTAGAGCTGGACCCAGTTGCGCGAGCGGCGCGAAAACTTGGCGATGACCTGGCGGGTGGCGTCGTACATTTCGCGGCTGTCGATGTAGATGCGGTCGATGTCCTCGGTGAGGTAGTCGCGCACGACGCGCTCGGCGAGGCGGGGCTCGGAGTAGAGGCAGCAGGGCGCGGGCTTATCCTGCATGCCGGCGGCGATGTCCTTCCAGATTTCAAACAGGGTCCGGGCGTCGCGCGCAAAGCTGACCTTGCGCGTGCCAGAGCCGGCGGTGCGCACGATCAGGCCGATGTTTTCGGGCACCGGCAGGCGGCCGAGGACCTTTTTGAGGCGGGTGCGCTCCTTGGCGTCCTCGATCTTGCGCGAAATGCCCTTGAGCTTCGTTCCGGGCATCATGACCAGGAAGCGGCCGGGAATGCTCAGGTTGGCGGTCACGCGCGGGCCCTTGGTGCCGATGGCGTCCTTGGTGACCTGCACGATGATTTCGGAGCCGACCGGGAAGATCTTCTCCATTTCGCCGGGCTTGTACTTCTTGCGGCGGTGGGTGGAGCTCTTGGCGCGGACGCCCTCCTCGCGTTCGAGGCGCGCGGCGTCCTCGGGGATCATGTCCCAATAGTGGATGAAGGCGTTCTTTTTTAGGCCGATATCGACGAAGGCGGCCTGGAGGCCGTCCTCGAGGTTTTGGATCTTCCCCTTGAAGATCGAGCCGACGATGCGGTTGTCCTCCTTGCGCTCGATGTGGAAGTTGTCGAGCCGTCCATCCTCCAGCACCGCGACGCGCGTTTCGAGCGGCTCGATGTTGATGATGATTTCCTTCTTCTCGCGCTTGGTGGCGCCGAATATCCGTAGTTTTTTCATTAGCATGGCAGTCTCTCCTTTATCTAATTCTCCGGCGGTGGTACACGCTTTGCACCAGGCCGAGCGCGATCATGGTACTGACCATGAAGGAGCCGCCGTAGCTCATCAGCGGCAGCGGCAACCCCGTGATCGGCAGGATGCCGATCGTCATCGCAATGTTAACAAACACATGGCAGAACACCATGACGCCGATACCCAGCGCCACGAGCCGCCCAAACACGTCGCGGGACCTCAGCGAGGCCCGCACACAACATCCCAACAGCACGGTGTAGAGCGCCAAGAGCAGCGCCCCGCCCATGAAACCGGACTCTTCCGCGACGACGCAGAAGATAAAATCGCTCGGGGCCACGGTCCCGGGCAGGAAGCCGAGGATGTTCTGCGTCCCCTGCAGCCAGCCCTTGCCGCGCAACCCGCCGGAGCCGACGGCGATCTGCGACTGGAGCTTGTTCCAGCCCGCGTCGGCCAGGTCGTGGTTTTTCGTAATGAAGACCTTGATGCGGCTTTTCTGGTATTCCTCCAGCAGCGGCATGCGCGGCAGCACCAGCCCCGCAGGCACCGGCTCGCCCTCCGGCGGCTTTTCATACTTGATCCAGAAGCAGGCCGCGCCGGCGAAGAGGATCACGGCGGCCATGCCGATGAGCAGCAGCTTCCGCTGGATGCCCATGTAGAGCATGATCGCCAGCGTGATCGGCGCGAGGATGAGCGAGGTGCTCAGGTTCGGTTCGATCTTAATCAGCAGAAACGGCAGGCCGGCGATCGCCGTGCAGGTCCAGAAGGTGCTCCATTCGTCCATGTCGCGGCCGGGGTCGGAAAGGTAGGTAGCCAGTTTGACGACCACCGCGATCTTGGCGATCTCCGACGGCTGGAGGTAGATGCCGCCCGGCAGCGGGATCCACCGCTGCGCCCCGCCCATCGGCGGGAAGAGGAAGACAAGCAGGAGCAGGAGGATCGCCCCCGCGTAAATCCACCACGAAAGCCCGGCGAACACCTTGTAGTCGAACCAGGTGATCGCCGTGTAGACGCCCAGCCCGAGGCCCGCGAAAACCAGCTGCTTCCACCAGCTGTCGCCCACGGCGCCGTCGGACTTGAACTGGGCGCTGTAGATGAACGTCACGCTCATGGCCACCAGCATCAACATCGTGCCGAGCATGGCCCAGTCCACCCGCTTGAGGACGATCCCGTTCATTTTTCACCTCCGGCCGGGGGCGGGAGATTTGAAATCTGGAATTTGCGATCTGGAATTCCGGAAAGGCGGCTCACAACGCCTCCTTTCCGGCGAGAGTGCCGTCGTAGGCGAAGATTTTCGCGTAGAGCTGGCTCAGGCGCGGGCCGACGGTGTTGCCGCCGGAGACGCCGTCTTCGACCAGCATCGCCACGGCATAGCGCGGGAAATCGAACGGCGCATAGGAGATCATCCAGGTGTGGGCGCCCTCCTTGATGTTGCCGTCGACCAGCTCCTTGAACTGGGCCGAACCGGTTTTGCCGGCGATTTCGATGCCCGCGACGCGCGCCTTCTTGGCGGTGCCGCTCGGATGCATGACCACGTCGTACATGCCGCCGCGCACCAGTTCGAGCGCCTCGACCGGCAAGTCGATCTTGCGGATCGCCCAGGTGGGGTTGCGGTTGAACTCCG
>JBGSLE010000103.1:0-2900 GCA_041740875.1 Pontiella sp.
TCGAAAAAATACGGCAATACCGGCCTGCCGAACCAAAGGAACCCCAACGATGACCCCCATCACCAGCCATCTGGGCAGGCTAAAAATGAACACCATCCGCCTCTTGGGCGTTTGCAACCAGGGATCTGTGTCAATGAGCGGATATTTTATCGGCGTCGCGGGGACCGTCGCGGGCATGGAGTTTTCAGGCGATGGAAAATAGATCCTGTAACATGCCGTGCCCCGTGATGGGGTTGTTGCTGCGCCGGGTGCTCGACAAGGCGTCCGCGCCGGACAGCCATGAAAACCGCACCCGGCTAGGCATGCTGGCTGGCTGGACCAGCGCGGTGCTCAGCTTGCTCCTGGCCGCCGTCAAGGGCTGGCTCGGCTTGGTTTCGGGCAGTGTGTCGATGATCGCCGACGCGACCAACAACCTGACCGACCTCGGTAGCAGCCTGGTGATTGCCCTCGGCTTCCAGTGGTCGCGCAAGCCGCGCGACGAAGAACACCCCTTCGGCCATGGCCGGATCGAGGCGGTGGCCACGCTGGTGCTGGCGATCGCGCTGATCCTGGTGGGGGCCGAAGTGGCCCGTTCGGGCGTGATGCGCATCGTCAATCCCAAGCCCATCGACGCCCCGGGCTGGTTGCTGGTGGCCGTTGGGGTGACCGTGGCGGTCAAGACCTGGATGGCGGTCTTTGCGCGCAAGCTGGCGAAGCTATCGAAATCCCATGTGCTCGAAGCCGATGCGTGGAACCACACCTTCGACATCCTGTGCACCTTGATGGTGGTGGTGGCGCTGGCCAGCGCCCGGTTTGGCTGGGGCGCGGTCGATGGCTGGACGGCCCTCGGGGTGGCCGCCTTCATCCTCTACACCGGCATCAACTATGCGCGCGAAGCCATCGACATCCTGCTCGGGCAGAGGCCCGATCCGGCCGAAATGCGCGAAATCTTCAAGGTGGTCCTCGAAGTCGAGGGCGTGATGGGATGCCACGAGATCATGGTCCACCAGTACGGCGACGTGAAGATGGTCTCGTTCCACATCGAGGTGGATGCCGGCATGAGCTTGACGGCGGCCCACCTGGTGGCCGAGGCGGCCGAGGCGGCCGTGGAGCGCCGGCTGAACTGGCGCGCTGTCGCGCACGTCGATCCGGTCGACCGCTCCCATCCCCTGTTCGAGGAGCTGAACGGAATGCTCCACCGCTTCATCGCGAATGAACCGGCGCTGGTGGATGTGCATGATTTGCGGGCCGAAGAAGCCGTGCCGCCCTACGCCATCTCGTTCGACTTGGTGACCGACATGGAGACGCACCGCAACGAATACGACGCCCTCTACGAGCGAGGCCTGGCGGAGGTCACTGCTGCTTTTGGCGGAAGGGTGGGACTGGTCGATATCGGCATCGAGGCCGCCGTCGAAAGCGCACCGATGGCGCGCCGCCGCTTCGAGCTCGACGCGGCCGGAAATTGATCCACTGCGGATTTGCCTCCCTTGCGATTGCTGTTATGCTCTTCGCCGCTTGAATGGAAGCGGAGGAACCCATGGCAATTTTTCCCGTAAATGTCGATTGGATCGCTGATTTGATCCCCGGAATGAGCACGAAGATCGGGCCGTTTGTCGTGGATACTGAAGAGGTGGACGACGAATTGGTGGCGGTCTTCATCGAGGAGATCAAGCGGTTGGCGGGCGATTTGCAGGACGGGCTTTTCCGCAACGATCCGGATGCCGTGCGCATGGCGGCCCATTCGATCAAGGGGATGGGTGGAACCGTTGGGCTTCCCGAGATCTCCGTGCTGGGGCTTGAAATCGAAAACATGGCCAAGGCCAACCGGCTGCCGGACGCCCGCCCTTTGGTGGACGGTCTGGTTCGCTGGATGGCCGGATTGAGCTAGGAGACCGGATGCCCCCCCGACCCGAACAGGAGCCCTCGAAGGAACGCACCACCTCCCGGCTTTTGCAAAACCTGTCCGGACGGATACTGGTGGTCGACGACGAACTGCCGAACCGGCTGTACCTGCGCAAGCTGCTCGAAGCGCGCGGGTGCGAGGTGCTCGACGCCGACGATGGCCCGACCGCCTTGTCGATCGCCTTCAAAAAGCTGCCCGACCTGGTCCTGGTCGATGTGATGATGCCCGTGATGGACGGCTTCGAGCTGTGCGGCCGACTGCGCGACGAACCGCGCACCGCGGGCATACCGGTCATCATGGTCACGGCCAAGTCGCGGATCGAGGATATCGAAACGGGCTTCGAGCGCGGGGCGATGGACTATATCCGCAAGCCGTTCAATCCGCGCGAACTGGTGTTGCGCGTCGGGAACGCCTTGGCGCTGAAAAAGAGCAACGACGCGCTGTCGATCTGGAACAGCCGCGTGGCGCGCGACCTCGAACTGGCCGGGGCGATCCAACGATCGCTCTTCTCCGATGTCCCCCATTTTTCGCGCCGGTTCGAGGTGCGGATCGCCTACCGCACCTGCATGGATGTGGGGGGCGACGCCTTCGACATCATCGATTTGCCCGACGGCCGGCATTGCATCTATGTGGCCGATGTCTCCGGCCACGGCGTGGCGCCAGCCATGATTTCGGCGCTGCTGAAGGCTGCCGCGAGCGAAATGATCCACCGCTATGCCGACCAGGGACCCGCCGCCATTTGCAACGCGCTCAACGTGGTCATCCGCCGCCGCATCAACAACCCCTCCTATTTCGCAACCCTGTTCATGGCGTTGCACGATCCGGAGAGGCTGGAGTGGCGCTGCATGAATTGCGGCCACCCGGCACCGGTGTTCATCCGCGGGGGCCGAATCGGGGATTCGGCGCTGTTCAACCGTTCGGGCGGTGCGCCGATCGGGTTTCCCTTCGGCCCCGAAAAGCCCTATTCCGCCCAGGACGAGGTGGTCTTCCAGGACGAGGGCAACACCTACCTGCTGCT
>JBGSLE010000104.1:0-15342 GCA_041740875.1 Pontiella sp.
CCGGGCGCCGGCGGCCCAGGCCGCCAGGAGCAGGATCCGCATCGTTCGTTTGTTTCGCTTCATCGTGGGCATCGCTAAAAAAAGGGGGGGGTAGTGAAAAAAAAACAGGCCACGCATGTGGATTCACCATGCGTAGCCTGAGTGGCTTCATTCTTCCTGTGATTAGATTTGGAAGTGGCGGCGAATCATCATAATCGCACCGCCAAACGCGGCAATCAGGCCCAGCGTGGCCGGTTCGGGAATGGCTTCGACTTGGAAGCCGGAGAGCGCCAGTGATTTACTATTGTTGTTGCTGGTAAACTGCATCCATACGCCAGCGCCTTCGATGTTTTCATAGTTTTCCAGCGTGGCGAAGGTTTCTGAACCTGTGAGAACAATGGAACTGTTGGGATCGAATGCGGCCCAGGTCAACGCATCGAGTGCCAACCCTGTATATGCGAACATGTTTCCACCGGCCTGGACATTTCCAGCATTGGCAGAAATATAGTAAGTGCCCCCTTGATTGATCACGAACCGAGCGGACCGGGAGGTGCCCGCTTGTGCGCCTATGATCTCACCGGCCATTACCAACGAAGTGATGGTGACATTGCCAACCGCATTCAGCCCATTTTGGAAGCCATAGTCCTGCGCATCCGTGTAGCCAGAGGGGGTTCCGGGCGTGGCGGAGTTGTACACCATGTTCTTTCCCCAGAACCACAAAGCCTGCCCCGTCTGTCCATTGGCAACATTCAGCCGAAGAACATCCCCTCCGAGCTCTCCAGCAGCAATGGCGGAAGCTGCAAGATTATTATTGTCCGCCGCGTAGAACAGCGGATTTTTCCCGGCGGGGTTGGCGGTTCCCGCATAATAGCCATTGGCCCCTGCATTGGGTGCTGCATAGCCGCTGCCCAATGTGGCTCCAACGTTTTGCAGATCCGTATTCGCTGAGACAATGTCCGTCTGGGAAGTGCCATTTGTGATGCCCCAACCTATGATCATCGCCGCTTGCGAAGTTGCGGCGAATACGGCCGCCATGGCGGCGGCTACTACTGTTTTTTTCATGTGCTATCCTTTCCTTTTTTCGGCGCGCCCATCGCGCCCAAAGTGTCGCTCCCGCCAGCAACGTACGCTCCACGGAAGGGGGCGCATGGCCTATGGCGGGTGCAATGATCGCCGTAGTTGTCGCATAAATTTACCGGGTTGTCATGAGACGCATTTGCGTCACGTGACAGCGGGGGTGGATTGGGTTAGACACCAGTCCTTCGGATACCCGTGGTATGAACGGTTTTGCCTCAAGGTACTGCGTCCGGGGCATCCTGGTTGGGTTGCGGGAGGGTCTGTTGCGGTTTTTGGAACCTGGTTGCGCGAAAGAGGAAGAATACAATGAGCGTTTGGTCGAAAATGTTGAAGCGGGGGGTGGGGGTGGCCTGCCTGGTGGCCGCAGCGCCACTGCCGGCCGATGTGCTGGTAGTGATCGATTTTAACGGGACGCCGGGCGCGACCAATCCGTCGTTTTCGGATTCCGATCCGCAGATCGCGATGGTCACCAACGGGATTACCTTCGTAAACGATGTGGCGGCACTGGTCTCCGTTCATGCAGGAACGGGCATTACCGGAAAGTGGACTTACGACGCCAACGGAGACCTGGAAAGCGACGACCTTGACCGCCGCAATTTTGTAGCGAGCGTTGAAGACGGCCAGGGTACCCGGTTTGATCTGATGATGGGCTATGGAGTTTCGACGAACGGTTATGCGATCACCGGCGCGGTGGTGAATGTGGCGTCGGTATCGCCGACCGCCCCGAATCCATACTGGTTCGACATCCTCTATTACGATGCCCAAGGGGCGTTGAAGCAGGTCAACCGCGAAACGCTGGGCGATGGCGTGGTGCAGTTTACGACGGCAGGCCCCCAGGCCCTTCCGTTTAATGTGGCGCTAAATGCCACGGATGTTGCGGCCGATTGGGATCTTGCGCGCGGGATCCGCTTTGTGTTCCGCCAGAAGGATGGCACCAACATTGACGATTTTTCGGTGGATGGCATCCAACTGTTGGGAACGGTCGGCGAGCTGCCGGTCGCCCCGCCGCCGCCCCCGCCCCCGCCTCCGCGGACGAACGACCTGCCGAATGTGATTTTTGTGATCGTCGATGACATGGGCTATTCCGATCTGGGCTGCTACGGCAGCATTATTGAAACGCCCAACTTGGATCGCCTGGCGACCGAGGGGATGCGTTTCCGCCAGTTTTTCAACAATGCCAAGTGCGAGACCTCCCGCGCGGCGTTGATGTCGGGTGTCCACCACCGGACGGCCGGGTTGACGCTGGGCAACTCCTCCACGCTGGGCGAGGCCATGCGGCTGGCGGGCTACCGCACGTACTCGCTTGGAAAATGGCATCTGGGCGATACGGAGGACAAGATTCCCGTTTCCCGCGGCTTCGAGGTGCATTTTGGGTCGTACGGCGGCGGAATGTGGTATTTTACTCCGCTGGCCAACGCCAACAACCAGATCCGTCTTGATTGCATGGCTACCAACGATTTTGTGACGGATTATAGCCCCAGCTATTTCAACTTTAAGAGCTCAACCCGTGCCGATATGGTGAGTGCGCCCGCCGATTACTATGTGACGGATGCGCTGGGCAACAACACCATCGCCTTCATCGATGACGCCTTGGAAAACCATTCCGAACGGCCATTCTTTGTCTACTTGGGCTTCAACGCGCCGCATACGCCGACGGAGGCGCCGGAAGCGGTGGCCGCCAAATACCGGTCGCGCTACACCAACGGCTGGGAGGTCGTTCGGCAGGAAAAATGGGAGCGGCAAAAGGCGCTCGGCATCGTGGATCCGCACTGGCAGTTGCCGAACTTTACGGACGACATTCCTGACTGGAATGACCTGACCCAGGTGGAGAAGGATTTTGACATCGACCGTTATTCGATCTATTCCGCCCAGGTGGACGTGGTGGACCAAAACATCGGCAAGATCATGGACCATTTGGAGGCGCTGGATGCCACCACGCACCCCGGCATTCTGACCAATACCGTCTTCATCTTCTGCAGCGACAACGGATGCCAGGGCCACGGCGCTGGAGATCTGACGTCGCGCGCAGGCTGGGCGACGGTAAGCAACACCCCCTTCCGGTATTACAAGCAGTCCATGCACAACGGGGGAATCGCCGCGCCGTTGATTGTCTGGTGGCCCGGCAAGGTGGCTCCGAACACGATTACCGACGAGCCCGCGCATATCTCCGACATCATGGCCACGCTGGTGGACCTCACCGGCATCGACTACAACTCGCTCACCACGCCTGGCGGCAATCCGGTTCCGCCGCTGTATGGCAGCAGCTTGCTGCCGGTCTTCTACACGGGCTCCCGCACCAACGAGCCGGGCTGGGCCTTTGAACTAAGCGATGCCCAGCTGGGCTACATTGGCGGCAACTGGAAAATCGTCTCCGAAAATGCCGGCCCGTGGCGCTTGTTCAACCTGACCGACGACCGCACGGAGACCCGCAACCTGCGCTGGCTTTATCCCGACATCGCCCAGGAGTTGGCGGTGCTCTACGACCTGGGCAATCCCAAGTCCAAGTATGCTTCGCGCAACCAGCGGTTTCCTTTTTCTCCGACCAGTCTTTCGCAGGACCAGCGCTATTGGAACCCGACCCGGGGCATGCGTAATCCGGGCGTTGGATTGACCCTGCAAAACATCGGCACCGTGGCGAACCACTATGCCACGGACGAAGATGAATATTATCGCGTCAGCTCCGCCTCGACCGGTATCGGCGGCGGCAGCGACAACTTCACCTATTTCTGCAAAGGGTTTTTTGGCGATGGCGAACTGCGCGGCTACCTCGATGTCGAGATGGAGAATGCCGGTTCCGCGAGCCGTACCGGTCTGATGCTGCGCGAATCGTTTGAACCGGGCAGCCCGTTCGTCATGACCGGATGGAAGCCCTCGGGCGAGGTGTTCCTGCAACACCGCGCCGAAACGAACGGGCCTGTCGCGACGGTCGGCGGGCCGACGGGCGCCCAGCCGCCCTTCTTCGTGCGGGTGAAGCGATCAGGCCACCTCTTCACCGCTTCGTATTCCTCCAACCTGTATCAATGGATCGACTTTGGCACCATCACCAACGCCATGGCCGTTCAGTTGAACGGAGGGATCGCCGTCAGTTCCGGCAGCACCGGCACCACGACCCTCTATCGCTGGCGCGATTGGGAAAACGCAGATTCCAAGGAGTATCCGAATCGCGCGCGGTTGGTGGATGGCTTGCCTGAAAAGTTCGGCTATGCCCTCGGCGCGGATCAGGAGACGGATGCGACGGGGCGCCTGCCGCGTATTGGAATGACCAACGTGGTTTCAACAATCTACCCGGAGCTAACCTTTACGCGCAGAACCAATCTGGAGGGCTACCGGATCGGCTTCATGGGCGGCGAAACGTTGGATCTTCTGATCGATGACACCACCAACTGGGTGGAGATTGCCGCCGTGCCGGGCCCCGAAAGCCATAGCGAACAGGTTACGGTGCGCCGCCTGGTGCCGGCCGAGCAACCGGCCGGCTTTTTCAAGCTGGTGGTTTCGGAGGAGTAGCGGCGGACGCGCCTCAGTCGATATCGCCCCGCTGGATGGTGATGCGCACGGCGGCGGGCAGGCTGTGGACATGCAGCTTGTTGAAGATGCGGCGAAGGTATTGGTCGACGGTGTGGAAGCTCAGGTTGAGTTCGCTCGCCACACTCTTTTTGGTTTCGCCATCGGCGATCAGGCGCAGCACGTTGATTTCCTGTTCCGAGAGCTGGTCTTCTTCCTTCACGGTTTTTGTTTTTTTAAAGCTGTTCAGGATCATGCCGGCGATCTGGGGGTCGATCGGAGTTCCGCCGCTGTCGATTTCCTTGAGCATGTTGAGCAGGCGCGCCGAGGAGCCGGTCTTTATCAGATAGCCGCTGGCGCCGGCTTGAAGGGCGGAAAAGACCTTTTCCCGGTCAGTGAAGGCTGTGAGCACAATGACGCGGGCGTTGGGCCACAGCTCCCGCAGCCGTCCGATGCCCTCGATGCCGCCCATGCCGGGTAGCCCGAGATCGAGCAGGATCTGGTCGTATTCGGGACGGTTCGGCTGTGCGCCCTGTTTCAGGATGGCTTCAAGGTTGGTGTATTTCCCGGAACAGCGGTACCGCCCGCTATTCTCCAACGCTTCACAGATGGTTTCGCGATAGATGTCATGATCCTCAACCATCGCGATATGGATTAGTTCCGGCTCTTTTTTCATGATGAGACATATGTTAACTTAGCGGAGGCTTGGATGCGAGTTGAAACGTCCGGTCGATTCTTCTTTGGCACCTCAAAAGCTTTTCTCTGCATCGACCCGATGATACGTTCCTGGCATGTCTAAACGCGTGGTCATTTCGCTGCTGCTCTTCCATGCATTCCTTTCGGACGGAGCCCTCGCCATCGGCGATGAGTGGTTGCTGGAACGCTTTTCCTCCCGGTGGACTGCCATTCGGAAGGAGATGGTTGACCTCGAATCCCGGCTTAATGAATTGCCTTCCGTTACGGTCGAGGATTTCGGCGGGATGCGCGGGTTCCGCTCGAAGCTGATGCAGCCCGATGCCGTCTCGGAGATCCATCCGCTGGATATTTTTGTGCGTTGGGACACACCGCAAGCCATCGACATGATCGTGCTGGTACCGGCCCGCAACTACGACGATGGCGGGCTGGACGCCCAGTTCGGCCTGCCCGATGACTTTTCGGTGGAGTTGCTGAATGCGGACGGAACCGTGGTCCGGCACGTGGCGAGGGAGCGCGCCGTCTGGTCGCACCCCGTGCGCAATGGCCATCCGTTCGTTTATGCGTTGGAGGAGCCGGTTGTCGCATCCGGAGTGCGCCTTCGTTCCTACCGGTTGCATGCCCACGTGGACCGGTCCGATTTCCGCATGCGCCTGGCTTGGGCGGAAATGTTCTGTTATTCGGGGGAGAAGAACGTGGCGCTGGGGGCGCAGGTCGATGCGTCGGGCTCTGCGCACACGTCGCACTGGCTTTGGAAACCGAAGTTCATGGTCGACGGGGTAACCCCGCTGGGACCGCAGGAGGTGCCCGCGCCTGACCACGGCGGGATCGGCTGGTTTTCAGTCTCCTACCGGTCCCCCGACGAGACCGCCTGGGTCCAGCTGGATCTGGGTTCGGTGCAAAAGATTGACGGGGTGCGCCTATATCCAACCCTGCAACCGCTTACGGACCTCGTACCCGGATTCGGATTTCCGCAACAATTCACGATCGATGTGTGGGAGACCAGCCGCGCGAAAGGGGGGCGCACCGTTTATACGCAGCCCGGCAACGATGTCCTGAATCCGGGAAACCACCCCGTGCTGATCCGTTTCCCGAGCTGCAAGGCCCGGCATGTCGAGATCCACGCAACCCGGCTTTGGCATATCGCGGCGTCCTATCCCAGCTACTTGGGATTTGCGGAGATCGAGGTTTTGAACGGGGAGAAAAATCTGGCGATGGGTGCCGCGGTGCGGGTCTCCTCCAGAAAGGAGCGGGTTCCCGCCGCAGCCAGCTACTATTGGATTCCGGAATCGTTGACGGATGGCTTCGGCCCTAGGGGGCGGCTGATGGGCGCGGGGTACTGGTTGCTGCAGGATGAACGCCTGCGGCTGGAGACCCAGCTCCATCACCTCAAAAACGAGGCGGCGGATCTGATGAAAAAATACCTCGCCGCCGTCCATGGCCTGCTGGTTTTCCTGGGCACGGGGGGCGTCGTGCTTTTGCTGCTGCTGCCCCTGCGCTACTACCTATTGAAACGCAGTTTTTCCGAGGCGCTCCGGCTGCGGGTGGCCGGCGACCTGCATGACGACATCGGCAGCAGCCTGGGCAGCATCCAGATCCTGGCGGAAACCGCCCGCACGCATGCCGAACCGGCCCCTTATCTGGACACGATCCGGACGCAGGCCGCGGAGTGTGTCGCCTCCGTGCGCGACATGGTTTGGGTCATGCGGAGTCCCACCTTGCTTTCCGATGGGTGGGGAAACCACTTGCGGGAAACGGCGGAAATCATGCTCGACGGACTGGACTGCGACTTCAGGATCGAAAAGGCGGCGTTGGCATGCAGGTTTGATTCGGAGACATGGCGCAACCTCTTCCTGTTCTACCGGGAGGCGTTGCACAACATCATCAGGCATTCGCAGGCTTCCAGGGTCTCCATCCACATTGCCCCCGAGGGCAAGGGCATTCGCATTGTCATCCAGGACGATGGCGTCGGCATCGCCCCGGAGCGGCTGACGGACGAATCGACGCTGTTGTCCCTCCGTCAACGGGCGAAAAGGCTCAAGGCGGATTTCCAGGTGGGGTCTCCGCCGGAAGGCGGACTGCTCCTGACGCTGCTGGTGCCGCTGCACAAGCACCGCTTTATTTCCTGAGCCACGGCTCGGCTTGGCTGGTTCCACGGGGCGAAGGGGCCGTCTCTCCTTGAATCCATGTGACGTATTTGCGTAGCATGACAAGCAGCCCTTTTTGTGCGAACATCCGATGGATGTAGCTGCGGGAAGGGCGGCGGGAGCGGGTCGGTCGTAAACGC
Organism: Pontiella sp.; assembly: GCA_041740875.1. GTDB lineage: Bacteria > Verrucomicrobiota > Kiritimatiellia > Kiritimatiellales > Pontiellaceae > Pontiella. The sequence continues at coordinate 7,538 of JBGSLE010000104.1, forward strand.
CTGATCCCATGATCGGCAGGGTGGCTCCGGCGGGGTACCATTCCGGACAGCGGCAGACAACGGTTGCGATCACCGACGGAGCCCCTTCCGGTAAAAAAAATAGGAGGAGAGATGGAAGAAAACAAAGCCGGAAGACCGAAACGATTTTTTTTGAACCATGCCAAATCAAGCGCAGCGGTTATCAGTCTAGCCATCCATGCCGGCTTGTTGCTGGCGGCTGTTTCGTTCGTAGCGGTGCGGATTATCGTTAGGGAGGAACCGGTCTTTGATGCGCGGAAAATCACACGGCCCAAGCTGGAGCTTCGCAAGCTGCAGGTGCCGGTGGATGTTAAAAAGAAAAAAACACAGGCGCCGAAGCTGCGCAAGCGGATTGTGGTCCAGCCCACGATCAAACGGGCCGATTTCAAGATGCCGGAAGTGGCCGGTATCAAAGGGGGCATGGGCTATCTCGACCAGGCAGGGGGGATCGGCAGTCTTGGCTTCGGACTGGAACTGAATCTTTTCGGGGGGGATAAGGGCTCCGGCAACGAGCTGGAAGGAACCTTCTTTGACTTAAAGCTGGATAAAGACGGAAAGCCGACAAGCATGAATCCCAAGGCAAAGGGCATGACGCTCAGCGATGCTGATCTGCTCAGGGACAACAATCTACTGGACATGTACGACGAGGCGGTTCGGAACTTTCTCAACTCGTGGTCGGTAAGCCGACTCGACCGTTATTTCAAGGCACCCACCAAGCGTTTTACCACGACATTCATGTTTCCTCACATGCCGGCAGCCGACGCGCCCAAAGCGTTTAAAGTCGAGGATGTTGTTCAGCCGCGCCAATGGGTGGCCTATTATTCCGGAAAGATCGCGGCACCGGTATCCGGACAATATCGCTTCTGGGGCATTGCCGATGACCTCATGATGATCCGCATCGATGGGGACTTGGTTATCGACGCAAGCCTTTCGAGCCGTAAATTTACCGAATGGGACAGCGCGGATCCGCGGAGTCGCAAGCATCCAGTCGGCACCAAGGAGAGGGGTCTGGTGATTGGAGATTGGTTTAGATTGAAAGCGAATGATCCCGTCACCATGGAGGTTCTGATAGGGGAACGGCCGGGCGGGGTATTTTACTGTCGTTTGCTCATCGAGCAGGAAGGGGTCGAATACCAGAAGCTTCCCGATGGGCGTCCCCTTCTGCCTATTTTCAAGACGGTTGGAACAATTCCGCCGGAATTGGTCGAAAAGATGGATATACCGCCCGACACATGCACGGTGGACGGCCCTTCTTTCGGGGCGCTCAAATAGCGCGGGACTTCTCCTGTTGCGGTTCCCGGGGGAACGCGATTGCACATCGCTCCGGACCGAGCGACTCGGCTGGATCGGCACCTTGGATCCATGTGACGTATTTGCGTGTCATGACAAACACCCCCGTTTTGTGCGAACGTCTGGATGTTGATGCGGAAAAGGCGGCTGGAGCGGATCGGTCGTGCAGGATGCATCGGGGAACCGGATATGCCATGGGAGCGATGCGGATAACGCAAAAGATGATCGCCGAAAAGGCGGGGGTTTCGACCTCGCTGGTATCACGGATCCTCTCCGGGAACCTGAGACATATCGAGGTTGCGGACGAGAAGAAAAAGCGCGTCAGGCGGATTGCCGAACAGATGGGATATGCGGCGCGGCCAAAAGGCGAAGACGTGGGCCGCAGAAGGATTTTCCAGCAGTATCCGGGTTGAATTTGGCTCCGGCTGAACCTGTTTACAGAATATTTTGTGCGTGGGTGAGGTCGGTCCGTGCATGGCGCGACCGCCCGTTCGAAATCTCGGTCAGTAAATAAATCAAGGAGAGATGCGATGAAAATGAGGAAAAGCGTATGGTTGGCGGTGGCTGCGGCCACCGGAATGCTTGGTTTGTCCGCGCAGGCGGCCGTAACGGTCATCGCCGATTATGCGGCCGATTTCCCCGTATCGACCAACGGAGCCGGAAGTGCGTATGCCGGTACCGAAGTACCCAACACGGGATGGAACTATTACCACAGCACCAACCTGATTTCGGCGGTCAACTATTTAACCAGCGGCGACTACCAGGCGATGATTCCAAACACGACGGTTTCGCCCGAAACTTGGGCCACCAAGACCGGAAACCTGGCTGTGCAGGATCCTCGCTTTTCGGTTGAGCCAGGCGAATGCTGGCCGGGTGCTTCCGGCAACAACACCATTGCGGCCTATACCATCCAACCGGGCGAAGAGGGCCCCGTCAGTATTGTTAACTCCAAGTTCCAGCGATTAACCGTTGGCACTGCCCGGCTCTATGTCTATGTGAATGATCAGCCGACGGCGGTGAATGTCGTGGCGGATGGCGTGACCATTCCCAGCTTTGGCGGAAACCTGGGCACCTTGAATGTCGGCGATACCGTGAATGTGATCTGCGATCCGGATGGCGGCGGCGCAGGCGACAGGTTTTATCTGGATTACCAATTGGTCAATGGCAGCCCGCTGCTGTTCCATTTCAGCACCCTGCCGGAAGCGGTCAACGCCGGGCAAACATCCACGCTTTCCTGGCTGGTCGCCACCAATCTCAATTCGCTGACGGTTTCGCCGTCGATCGGCGGACAAACCGACATGCTGGCCTACACCTCCAATGGGGTCGGCGTCATTGTTTCGGATGCCCTGCTGGCGGATACGAACTACCAGCTGGTGGCCGTGCGCGGCGCGGAATCGGCCACGGGCACCGTCTCGATCGCCGTAAACCCGCTACAGATCAACAGCTTTGCCGCCACCCCGGCGGAAATCTTCGTAGGTTCCAGCGCCTCTCTGGCTTGGAATGTGGCCGGTGCGGCCCATGTCGCGGTTGATTGGGTGGAAGGAGCCACCAACCTGGTCAGCACCACCGCGAACACCGGCAACAAGGCGGTCGCCCCGCCGCTGGGTCTGAGCACCTACATCCTGACCGCCACGAACGCGCTGGAAACCCTGTCGGCCACGACTACCGTCAGCGTGGTGGAAGCGCCGGTCGGAACCACCATTGTCGATGCCGACTTGGTCAACGGCCCCTACAACAGCAATGGCGGCTTCGAGTTCAACACCAACGGAACGCAGTCGGTTAATAACTCCGTTAACAACTTGGCGCACTGGATCGGGAATGGCGGAACGCCCATTCCGAGCTTGAATATCAAATGGGGCGTCATCGCGCCGCGCGCCGTTACGTGGCCCGCTGCCGCAGGCGTTGGAAGCGGCATCTCCGTGCAGGTCGGGGTGAACGCGGCATTGACCACCAAGACCGGCGGTTTCTTGAACACGCTGTATCCGGTTGATATCACCGATAGCTTCATCCTGAGCTTTGCGTGGGTGGGGGATACCGGCACCGGCGCCTGGGAATCTACCGATCCCCTGGAGGTGCGCCTGTTCACCTCCAGCGACGACACCTTGGCCGGCACCCTGACCCCGCTCTTTTCAACGAACATCCTGAAGGCGGCGGCAGCCAGCGCGGCTGAAACCGTGACCATCTACAACATTGGGGCAACCAATGCCCTGCATGCCGGAAAGCAGCTGTGGCTCTCCCTGTCGAGCGCGGCGGGAACCTCCGACAACAGCCGCCTCGACAACGTCACGCTGTGGACGGTCAGCGGCGATACCAGCGGCGGAACAAACACCATGGTTCTTGCGATTTCGGGCGGGCAGGCCGGCATCGTCGCCACCAACGTCAACCCGCTGGCCACCTACACCCTGCAGGGCACGGCAAACCTCGTCTTCCCCGACTGGATCGACCTGGCCACCACCACTGGGGTTTCCTCGCTCAACTGGCAGATTCCGACGACCAACACGGTCCAGTTCTTCCGGATCATTTCGGCGGAATAGCAGTCCGGGCGGATTCTGCGAAGAAAGGCCTTGCCGCATTGCGGCAAGGCCTTTTTCCATTGGGGTGCGGAACGCTGCTCAGCGGCGATCGGGTTTGGCGGATTGCGCGATGGCGATGTCCTTTGCGATCTCCTTGGCCAGCGCATCCCAATCGAGCACGATGCCCCGGGCGAGCTCCTGGGGCCGGTATTGGCTGCCGGCCAGCCGGCCATACTGCTTCCAGCACTCCAGCGCCTCTTCAAGCGCGGCGACCGCCTCCTGCTTGCGCGTTGCATCCCCGGTTTTGCGGAACTGCGCGAGCCGCGTGGCGCCCGTTATCTTGCCGGCATAATAGCGGCCCATCCAGGCCATCGCCTCCAGATCGGTAATCAGTCCGGACAGCTCGGTCGAGGGCGCCGGCGTTGTTTCCCGCAGCTGTTTGCAACCGGCGAGGGTGTTTTCCGCAAGCGTGCGCAGGTTTTCCGCAGCCTGTAGCGGTGTGACCTTCTCTTCCGGATCGGCCGGTGCTTCCATCGCCAGGAAATCGGCGATGCTGATCTCTTTCGTGCCGGGCATCGCTTCGCCCTTGATGAAATGGTCCACGGTCAGGAAACCGCTCTTGGCGAAGCTCCCTTCCGGCGAAAAGCGGAAATCGCCTGCTTGGAAATAGGCCCGGTTGATCTGCGGCATGATGCCGGACGCGACGGCCCAGGTTTGGCGGAGCAGGTCGGGATCGGTTTCGGGATAGCGGTCGCGCAGGGCGTCGCTGACGATGCGCGGATCGAGTCCGGGGTCGTAGGCCATCCGCCCCCAGAGCATGAAGGCGTACCAGTGGCGATCGAGTTCCATTTGGCCGCGCAGCGCGGGATCCTTCAAGGCGAAGTTGCGCGCCCAGACGTAGCCGTCGGATCCCATGTAGATGCCGGCCGTGACGTCCAGCGGTATGTTGCGGATAAACGCGCGGACATAGTCCGGATCGCCCCACCGCAGGCAGAACAGGTCGTCGTTGCGCAGGTTCCACCAGCATTTCATCCCGTGCTCCCGCAAATCGGGGAGGATTTCGTCCGCAAAAACGGGGGTGGGGGTGGAGTGGATGCGCGCCTTCGCATACTTGAAGCTGGTGTCGAGCGGGCCCGGGTAGCCGGCAAAGGTTTCCTTGATCAGGGGAACAGAGGTCTGCCAGTCGCGGTGGATGAAGCGGACCTGCCGGCCCGGCGACTCCTTCAGCGCATCCGCGACGCCGAGGCCGTAGGTTTTCCACAGCCACTCTTCCTTGGCCTTGGATCCCTTGAAGAATTTGTTCATGCGCTCGCCGGCCGTGAGGCCGATGCCGGCCAGGTCGGGATAGGTCTTCACCAGTTCCCGGACCGATGCGCGCAGGTAGGCAACGGTTTGGGGATTGTCCTTGTCGTCGGTGACCCCGTTCTTTCCGTAGGCGCCGTCCAGGAAAATGTTCCAGGTGATCCAGTAGACCTCGATGCCCCGGTCCTTGGCATACGCCATCACCGTCCGCCAAAAATCGATCTTTTCCGCGATCGTCGTTTTTTTGAGGACGACCAGGTTGTTCCACACGCCGTCCGGAACGACCTGCGGATGGTTGTCCTTCGGATCGTGGAACGTGGTGCTGCAGACGTCGTCGAGCGCCACATCGGGGAATTCGGGCACGGTGACGAGCGAGGGGAAGGGGTGGCGGTTCCACAGCGTCAGGACGTTGTAGCGGTGGCGCGCCATGGTATCGAGGTATTCCTGCCAAAACGAGAGGTCCCATACGGTTTCGATGTTCCATTTGGCGGAGTCGCCGGTGTCGTCGTAGCTCGGCGTCCGCACATCCAGCGGAATGTTCATCTTGAGGCCGCGCTGGAGCAGGTAGGGTTTGGCCGTCTCCGGCTTGACGGCCCCGATGCCCCGGCCAAGCCGGATGGCCTCGGCGAGCCGGAGGCCTCCGTACATCAGGCCGGCGGCGTCTCCCCCGGTAATGGTGAAGCGGCCCGGTGCGGCCACGTCGATCCGGTAGGCCTGCGGTCCCAGGGCGGGCTCCTCCACAAAGCGGACCTCCACCGGCTCCTTCAGCCGGGCGCAGGTTTGCTCGATTTCGCCGATGGCGAATTCAACCCGGGGGGACGCGCAGTCTCCGGACGCCTTTACCTCGGCATCCGCCAGGCCGGCCGACGACAGGAGCAACAGGCAAAGGAAGCGGGAAACGGGATGGTTCATGGGTTGGATTCCTTGTTGTTCATGCAGGGCGGCCGGCGCCGCGCCGACCCCCGTGGGCATACTATGCGTAACCGTGGCGAAGGGGCGCAACGATTACGTGTGACGCATTTGCGTATCTTTACAGCGGTGCGGACATCGGATAAAAACGACCCTCTGATTCAGCGCGTAAAAATCGATTCGCGCAACAGGGGACTGCGAGCCATAACCGGGAATGCCGTGGCATGAAGGGACGTTTTATTTTAATGCTGTTGCCCGCTTGGGGTATCGCCGCACTGGCGTTCGGGCAAAATCCGATCTGCCCGCCGGGGCTCAACATCGCGGATCCCACGGCACGCGTCTGGGCGGATGGGAAACTCTACGTGTACGGGTCCCGCGACGATAATTTGCGGAAATACTGCTCGCACGACCACTGGGTGCTGTCGACCTCCGACCTGCTGCACTGGGAATATGTTCCGAACGTGTTTGCCTCAATTGGCCCGGACGACAAGGTGCCCTACAACGAGGAACGGCTCTACGCCCCCGATTGCATGTTCCGCAACGGCACCTACTACCTCTACTATTGCCAACCGGGCAAGGGGCGCGAGGGCGTGGCAACCAGTCATAATCCCACCGGGCCGTTTTCGGTGGGCATCCCGATGAACGTCGCTCCATTCGACGAAATCGACCCGGCGGCCTTCATCGATGATGACGGACAGGCCTACTACTTGTGGGGGCAGTTCCAAGCCAAGATCGCCAAGCTCAAGCCGGACATGATGGCGATCGAGCCGTCGACCATCAACCCCAACCTGCTGAACGTCAAGCAGCACGAGTTCCACGAAGGGGGCTTCATGGCGAAGCGCAACGGCATCTACTATTTCGTCTATGCCAGCACCGAGCGAAACAAACGCCCAACCTGCATCTCCTACGCCACCAGCGCTTCCCCCACGGGACCCTTCACGCACCGGGGCGTGATCATCGACAACGCCGGCTGCGATCCAAAGGTCTGGAACAACCACGGTTCCATCGCCGAGTTCCAGGGGCGCTGGTATGTCTTCTACCACCGCGCCACCAACGGCACGAACAAGGGGCGCAAGGCCTGTATCGAGCCGATCGAATTCCTTCCCGACGGATCCATTCCAGAGGTCGAAATGACCAGCCAGGGCGCGGGGCCGCCGCTGGACGCCTTCGCGGCCATCGAGGCGGAGCGCGCCTGCCTGCTCGGGGGAAACGTGCGGATTGAATACGACGCCAACGACCGCAATAATCCGGTGTCGCGCATGAACAACGACCGCCTCGGCCAGATCAGCGATGGCGACTGGGCGGCGTTCAAGTACATCGATTTCGGGAAAGGCGCCCGGAAGATATCCGTCCGGGTAAAATCGGGGACGGCGCCGGCGCGCGTGGATGTGCATCTGGATGCGTTGGACGGGCCTTGCGTTGGCCACCTGGACATGCCCGCCGGGGCCGGGGATTGGACGATGGTCGACGGGCGCATTTCAAGTGTGGCGGGAATCCATGCGGTCTATCTTAGGTTTTCGCTGCCGGGCAACGCCGAGGGCCTGTATGCCGTGGATCGCTTGGTGTTCGAATAGCGCCGGCCAAGTTCAAGGTTGCGAACGGGCTGGGCACAGCCCATGGAGGAGATCTGTGGACGATACGGTTGCGATGAAAACACCTCGGCGCGGCTTCCTGAAGCTCGGCACCACCTTTTCGCTAGGAGCGGTTTTTCCGTTTGCCAGCCTGGCCGCCGCAGTGGCCGGGCGCGGGCGCGTGGCGCTCGTGCATGCGCCC